>JBNJGU010000009.1:0-30707 GCA_051747985.1 Pseudomonadota bacterium
CCAGGACATCTCCTCGTTATCCGGGGCGCCGGCATCCTGCGCCGCACCGACCGGGCTCCAGCCAACGGCCAGCAGCGAAATCATCCAACCGGTCAGTGGCCCGCGCAACATACGACTACAGCACCTGATCATGACAACCCCTTCTGTCGACGCAAAGCCCAATCACTGGAAAGCAGGGCAATCAACAGCAACAGCAGCAACGGCTGATCCCACAGGTCCTCGCGCACCTGCTCCGTATACGCGCTGGGCGTGAACTCGATATCCTGAAGCAGGCGACGGTGGTCGGCCAGATCATAGTAGCGACCACCACCGGCGTCAGCCAACCGTGCCAGCACATCGCGATCCATGGCCGGGTTCACATACTCGCGCCTGGACGGGGTCACCACGAAAGCGCCCTGCAGGTCCTCCTCCATGCCGGATCCGGCGGTGCTGGTCGAATCCACGGTGACCCGGTGTACCCCTTCCGTGTCCGCGGTGAACCGGGTACGGTACACACCGTCCTCGTCAATATCCCACTCCATCTGGCGATCACTGACTTCACCATCGGCATCGACCACCTGCAGCCACACGGAGGCTTCGTTGTCCGGCTGGAAGCGGTCATCATGAACACGGGCGGTCACGCCCACTTCATCGCCGACATGATAGAACGGCTCATCAAAAGTCAGTTCAATCCGCGACGGTGCCGACACCGCCAGCCAGCGCAACATCTGTCGCCAGAGGCGTTCATGACTGTCGTCGGAGGAGTCCATCAGCATCTGCCAACGCCAGGTACTGGCGGTGGTCAACGACAGAGCGCGGCCACTGCCATAACGCTGGGTCGCCAACACCGGCAATGCCCGCCCCTGCCAGGTCAGGGACGGGTGCTCCATCAATACCGTGGCGCCCGGCTTGGGGCGACCGGTGACATGTATGCCCTGCAGCTCCGGCATCGCCGCCCAGCGGGCACGATTATCACTTTCGCTGTCCGCCAGCCTGAGCAGTGGGGACAGTTCTCCCTCACCAGTCAATTCGGGCGAGAACAGTTCTCCGGTGGCATGACTGCCACGACGGATGCCGCCCTGCAGGTAATCCGGCAGGACATCGGAACGCACCAGTGTCAGCGGCAGGATATCGGCCAGCGCCGTATCGGTGAAAGGATCTTCCAGCATGCCGCTGACCAGCAGACCTCCGCCGCGCTCGGCCACGAAATCCCGGACCAGCTCCAGCTGTTCATCGCTGAAGAAATCCCGCCCCACATCACCGATGACCAGCCCCTCGTAGGCATAGAGAGACTCACGATCCTCGGGGAAGCCACCACTCAATTCCTGCGCATTGCGCAGTCCCTGCCGGTAGACACGCCCCGGGCCGGTCTGTAGCAACGAGGCCAGTCGCAGGTTGTCGTCATTGTCGGCGGCCCGGCGGATGAACTTGTATTCATTCCGCGGGTGCCCCTCTACATACAATACGTTGAGAGGCGGTTTCTCGGAATTGTCCACCAGAAAGGAATGACGGTTGTTCTGCTCGATGAGTTCTCCGTCCTGCACGGCCAGCACCACGTCATAGACGATCGGCTCACGACGTGTCGGCTCCAGCGTCAGCTCATGACGCCGCGTCGTCCCGTCCTCTGCCAGCCGGATGGTCTGGCTGGCCGCCTCCGTGTCTCCATCCAGAATCCGCAGCTGCATCTCCTCTCCGGCGAAACCGCGTTGCTGCACTTCCACCTGGACGGTGAAGCGCTCGTCATCAAGGATGGTGGCGTCCGCCCGCACATCGACAATGCTGATGTCACGCGCTATATCATCCTCCCCGACGCCAATGGAAAACACCGGTACGTCGCTGGCACCAAACTGCCGGGCCATATCGACGGCCGACTCCCCGCTGGCATCGGCGCCATCGCTGATCAGCACGACACCTCCCAATGCCAGCCCGCCCAGCTGCTCGTCCACCCGGGACAGGGCCGGAGCAATGCGGGAGTCATTCCCGGCTTCACCAAGATCTCCGATGGACTGGAGCCGACGCGTGTCCTGGTCGAAGGCGAACAGTCGCACCTGGAACAGTTCGCTCAGAGAGGCCAGCAGACCGTTGTCACCATCCAGCGCCTGCCGGACAGCATCCAATCGTGAACCGCTGCCGGTATCAGTGACCGTCATGCTGGCGGAATCATCCACCACCACGGCCAGCCAGGTCTGCTGGGGACTGACCTGTTCGGTGATCACCGAAGGTCGCAACAACATGAAAACCACCAGGATCAACACGGCCACGCGCAAGCCGATGAAAAGTCTGCGCCAGCGGTCGGCTACCGGCCGGGTGGTGCTACGGTACAGCCACCAGACACCGGCACCCAGCGCCATAAGAATCAATGCGACCAGCAGCGGATGCAGACCGTACGCGAATTCAAAACGACCCTGTCGAAGGGCTTCCAGTGTATGCGGCTCCAGGAAAAATTCCATCGTTACTGCGCGGTTTCCGCGGAACCTCCACTCTCAGATCCACTGTCGGACAGCGCCCGGTAATAGGCTTCCACCTGACGCTGATACTGCTCTGGTACGTCTTCTTCCGCCAGGGCATAGAGGCGTTGCTCAATCGCTTCCAGCTCGGCCCTGGAACGCAGTTCACCTTCCAGCTCCATCACGGGCTCCAGGAGCTGTTCGAGCAGCTCCGGCTGGTTCATGAATTCTTCCAGTCCCTGTTGCGTGATCAGACTCCGGATCGAGCGGGCATTGCCCAGGGCACTGGCCTCACCCGGCTCCGGTATACCCGAACCGGCATCACGCTGTCCTGGCTGTGCTGCCTGCCCCGGACCACCCTGCTGCTGGCCCGGTTGTCCCTGCCGTCCCGTACGCTCCTGCTGCTCCTGTTGCTCCTGTTGCTGCAACGCATCCGTCAGTTGCTGCGCCAGCTGTCGCGACTCCTCCAACTGACGGCGCATATCGGCCACACCACCGGTCTGGCCCGAACTCCGTCGTTCCTCGGCCTGCTGCTGCATGGATTCCAGACGCTGGCGCAGCCGGGACGCATCTTCCGCGGCCTGCATGACAGGACTGTCACCTCCCTCGCCGGACTCGCCAGCGGGGTCCATACGCCGCAGCGTACTTTCCAGCGACGCCAGCTGCTCACTGATGTCGCCCTCCATCTCTGCTGACAGATTGACCATACCGCTGTTCAGGGCACGGTTACTGTTATCCATCTCGTTCCGCAGCGGGTTCAGCTCCCGACTGGCACGGCGGGCCTGGTTCAGCAGAGCCTGATCTTCCTCGCCGCCCCGCGCCAGTAGCGCCCGCAACATGCTTTCCAGATCCTGCAGTTGCGCCTGCTGTTGGCGCTGCTGTTCGATCAGCTGCTGCACCCGCTCGTCACCGCGGGCACTCTGGCGGTCCTGCCCCAGGCCCTGATCACGGCTGAGCTGATTCAGTGCCTGTTGCAACTCGCGCTGCTGGCGGACCAGATCCTGTCCCTGCTCACTGATGTTGCGGGCCAGCTGATTGACCGAGCCGCTCTCCCTGGCCTGTTGCTCCATCTGGCGCTGCTGCTCGCGCAGCGTTTCCAGTGCGCGTTGACTGCGCGCGGCGGCCTGGGAAGGCGTGTCGGCATCGGCGGCATCCTGCATCTGTTCCAGAGCACGCTGCATCGACTCCGAGCCTGAAGACTCGCTGCCCGGCTGACCACCCTGCTGGCGTTGCGCCATCTGTCTCTGCATCTGCTCCAGATCGGTACGCAGTTGCTCCTGTTCCCGGCGCAGGCGCTCCAGTTCGCGGCGCTGTTGCTCCTCGGTCATGTCTTCCATGCGGCGGGACAGGTTGCGTTGCGCGCGACTGAGCGCCTCCTGACGCCGGGCCAGTTCCTCGAGCCGGCTGGCCTCCTCGCTCTGGCCCTGCTGGCCGCCACGCCGCGGCGTTTCATAACGGTTCTCGTTCTGACCCATCTCCATTTCAAACAGCTCACGCAGGTCGGTGTCTTCCTGCTGTCCCCCGCCACCGCCGCCACCGCCGGCGGTGCGCTGGAAGCTGACGTCCGTCTGGTTGATGGCCGCTTCCGCCCGCATCACATACTGCAGCGCCTGCTGCTCCGGCGCCAGGGCCCGGGTCACCTGCTCCTCATCCAGTGCCGAGGCGGCCGACTCCATCTCGGTGATGGCCTGCTCCAGACTGGAGACGGCACGGGCATAACTGTCATCAGCGAAATCGAGGCGCTCGGACAGGCGGTCAATGGACATGCCGGCCCGTTGCACGGCCTCTCGTTGGGACTCGGCCAATACGGCCACATCATCGGAAAACTGCTGCGCATCCATGCGGTCCACATCATTACGCAACGTCCAGGTCGCGGCGATGATGTCCTTCTGCAGGGTGACCAGCGCACTGTCCTCGCCGCCCCCCTGGCCACCACCACCGCCCTGACCGCCGCCACCGGCTTCGCGGTAACTGGCGTCCGTGGGAACGATCTCCAGGAAATAGATGTCGGACACCACCTCTCCAGGACCCGACAGGGTATTGTTGTCCGCCAGCGTCAGGTAGTAGCTGATGAAGTCGCCGGGCTGGACATCCAGATCCTCCAGATACAGCCATTCGCGTCCATTGACGGTCTCCAGTCTCTGACCCGTCTCCGAATCCGGCATGAGGTTCACCTGCCTCTCATCACGACCGATCACGGTATAGTACAGACTGAATTCACTGACCCCGTAATCATCGGTGGCGTCCACTTCGAGAACCACCTCTTCCAGGGGCATCACTTCTGCATCCCGTCCCGGTGTGCGCAGGGTCAGTTCCGGGGGCCGGTCCTCGATGGCCCGTACGTAATAATCCAGCGGATTCTCGATCTCGAGTTGCTCACGGTCGGTGGCCGTGACCCGGTAGACGGCGTCGTCATCGACGCGGAACGAGGCGGTTCCGGCGCTGCCATCAATGTCCAGCGGCATTTCACGGAAGTCCTCCGAGCCGGATTCGCCGAACTCGAGCGCCGCCTCCGTCACCGGCTTGTTGAATGTCACCCGCAGCGTGACATCGGTGCCCTCCGGCACCACCATATCGCCGCCATCCTCCTCCCGGTCATCCGGCATGCCGGTATGGTCCGGATAGACGTAGGCCGCGTCGATCTGTTCCACCCGGGGCAGGTCGAATACGGAAACCCGGTACTCCCGGGAACGATGCGCACCGTCATCGAAACTGACGTAGTACGTCAGGTCCTCGCGAAGCGATGGCAGTTCGTACCGGAACACGGACTCTTCCGAATCTCCGCCCGCCCTCGTCATGCCGGCGGTCTGCCAGTTGACATTATCACCACGCATGCGCAATGACACATCCGCGGGGTCGGCGTTACGGACACGGGCCACAATATCCATTCCGTCGCCACGTTGCAGTCGACGATCACCAGGCTCCACGGCAATCTCGATCGCGGCAGGCTCTTCCAGCGTGCTCATCACCAGTCTTTCAGAAGCATCGGGGAATGGCCAGAGCAGCTGTCCACCCGACCTGAGCAGACTCTCCGATGCCAGGAACAACGCTCCGGTCACGATCAGCATGCCCAGCGCGGACAACCCGGCCACCGGGGCATTCCGGGTGAAGGCCACCCGGTCGATCTGCTCGTGCTCCCGGCTTACGTATTCCCGGGCATCGGCCCACAGTTGCTCCACGAAGCGTATCGAGACACCGTCACGGCCATTACCGTCCTCGCCGAATTCCAGCGAAGTGAGCAGTCGCTGCTCGAGATCCGGGATATTCTCGTCGATGTAGTGCGCCAGCTGCCGGTCATCGGAGTGAAGCGCCTTCAGCCGCTGCCAGCCCGACCAGCCAAGGCCTGCCGCTCCGGCCAGCCACATCAATGAAAGCAGTCCCTGGATGGGCGCGGGGAGATCGAGCCAGACGGCGGGCAGACTCAACAAAAGCGTCAGTACCAGCAGACCGGCCAACAGCAGGCTGCCATGATAGACAAGATAAAGCCTGTTACGGCGACGGCGCACCTGTCGCAGCGTGTCTTGCAATGTATGCAGCGTCGTGGAAGACATAAGCGGTTCTGCCTGAGTGTTGGTACGGTCCGTGATGGTCGGGCCCACGTTTCCCTGGCCGGAACTTCCCCTGATCAGCTGTCTCCAACTATCCCACTAACCGCACACGCAAGGCAAGTCGGACCCGCCGATGCAGACGATCGATCTATCGTGGGTCTTTGAGCCGGGGCGGCACGTAGAAAGCCGAATCCGGTGGATAGACCTCGATATCGGCCAGTCGCATGGCTCTGCAGAGCGCCTGGCTGTCTCTGAAACGGGACAGTGTCACCAGAGTTTTACGCGTGGGCAACGGCAGACGGATTGCTCCTCTTTCACACAGGGTCAGGGCTCGCCGCGGACTGATCCAGTCATGGTCCAGTATCTCGTCCTGATCGACCACCACCGGAACATCCTCGTTGAATGGACAGATGAAGAACCAGGTGGCATAACGACGCGGCGGTCCGAGCGGAGTGGTCCAGTGCGAGATGTGGATGAAGTGGTCCGGATCCAGCAGGATGCCGGCCTCTTCCCGGGTCTCGCGCGCCGCCGCCACCCTGGCCGCCGAAAACTCGTCCATGCGGCCATCCCGGTAATCGCCGGTTTCGATCTTGCCCCCGGGAAACACCCAGGCACCGCCCTCGAACACCAGTTTGCTGTTACGTAACAGTAACAGTGTCTCTATATCGTCTGATTCGCGACTGTCTCTGATCAGCACCACGGTACTGGCCGCTCGGGGCTCCATGCATGATCCTCCTTACTGGCGCTGGCATGGCAGGCGTACCGGCCGACAGCGTCGCCTTCCGCTCCACAATGGCTGTTGTAACCGAATCATGTTCGACTGGCAAGCCAGCCGATGGCCGGTTCAGCGTGAAACACCGTGCAGCCTGTGCTTGAGGACCTTGCCCGACGGGGCGGTGGGCAGCGAGTCGCGGAACTCGATACGCGAGGGGCGCTTGTAGGCCGTCAGCCACGGGCGCACGAAATCCAGCAACGTGGCCGCGTCCACGGAACTGCCATCGACACGCTGAATATAGGCCACCACTTCCTCGTTGCCATCGACCATCTCGCCGACCACCGCACAGAACAGTACATCCGGATGCTTTCCGAGCGCGGCTTCCACCTCTGGCGGATAGACATTGAATCCGGAATGGATGATCAACTCCTTGCTGCGACCGGCGATGGACACATTGCCGGCCTCATCCTGCGAAACCAGATCACCGGTGTTGAGAAACCCCTGCTCATCCAGCACTGTCGCCGTGGCTCGGGGATTACGGTAGTACCCGCGCATGATGTTGGGACCGCGGACATGCAGCTCACCCACGTCCCCCTGCCTGACCGGCTCTCCCTCCGGCCCCAGGATCCGCACATCCAGTCCGGGCAGGGGCCTGCCCACGGAACAACTGTCCAGGGGCTCGTTGAACCGGACCTGGCAGATGGTCGGTCCGCTTTCGGTCATACCATAGGCGTTCAGCAACGGCAGACCGAACCGTCCTTCCACATCCGCCTTCAACCCCGGCTCCAGCGGAGCGCCACCGGAATACATGAAACGCAGAGAGGCCAGGCCGTCGGAGGGAAGACCCTTCTGACGGATGTGATCGGCCAGCCGGGCAAACAACGTCGGCACACCGAACAACCCCGTAATGCCATCAGCGGACAGGGCCCGCATGGTGTGGACGGGCTCGAAGCGCTCGGCCAACACCAGCTCCGCCCCCTTGTACATGCAGGCAAGAAACACAGCCGCCAGTCCGAACACATGCGAAACCGGCAGCACGCCATAGACATGATCATCCTCCCTCAACCCCCGCAGCGCGGCCGTGACGGCGGATACATACAGGATGTTGCGATGCGTCAGCATGACCCCTTTCGGGTCACCGGTGGTCCCGGTGGTGTAGATCAACGCGAACACCCGGTCATTGCCCTGTCCCTCGTCATGCTCGGCCTCGACCCCGGGATTTTCCAGCAGACCCAGTGCGTCATCGTCAGTATCAACCGCGACCAGCGTTCCCTCTGCTCGCCATGATCTGTAATGGCGCTCGGCCGCCTTCGAGATCAATGTGCAGACCACCAGCCGGGGTCGGCAGTGCGACCGGATCCGCTCCAGCTCGGGTCCTGACATCCGGGCATTGACGATCACCGGCCAGGCCCCGATCTCGCTGCAGGCCAGTATCAGCTCACAGACCTTCACACAGTTCTCGTTGACCAGCAGGACACGGTCACCGGCCCGCACACCATGTTGTGTCAGCCGATCCCTGGCCAGACGCATCCGGCCGACCAGCTCTCCATAGGTGCAGCGATCCCCGGTATGGTCCTTGAGGGCCGGCGCGTCGGGCCGTTCTCTTGCCTGACGCAGTACCGGCTGACTGACCCGATCCGGCAACCCGGCCAGCAGGGCCTCCGGGGTTTGACCCAGCAGGGTGAGGTCGTTAGATTGCATGCTTTCTCCCTGAATGCAGCGTTGAATCGAAATGAAAACCCCTAGAGGCCGGGGCCTTCTGCTGTCCGCCTATGATGCCTACAGCCACCGTCAATGGCACAATGCGGTCACAGCCATGTTTCCGGACATCGAGTGGACCCGGCTCACCCTGCCGCCCCGATACTTCAGGTGGCGCATACGGGGCAACAGTCTGAGTTGGGCATTTAAGCACCGCCGACAACTGACTGACAACCACGACTTCCTGCTCTGCACCTCGATGACCGACCTGTCGGCACTGCGCGGTTTCGTGCCGGAACTGACCCGGTTGCCCACGGCTGTCTACTTTCACGAGAACCAGTTTCAATACCCGGAACGCCGTCAACAGGTCCGCAGCGTGGAGCCCCTCATCCTGAACCTCTATACCGCCCTCTGCGCTGATGAACTGGTCTTCAACAGCCACTACAATCACGACAGCTTCATCGATGGCGTGACCACTCTGCTGAGGAAACTGCCCGATGAGGTGCCGCCGGGGCTGCTGGACCGACTGTCGCGGGTCAGCATCATTCCCGTACCACTTCCGGACCCGTTGTACCGTCGTGGCGCTGAGAAGCAGAGCCCGCCCGCCACTGACCGTCCGCTGACCCTGGTATGGAATCATCGCTGGGAGTATGACAAGGGTCCGGAACGGCTGCTGGCACTGGTGCAACGACTGATCGATGCCGGACTGCGATTCCGTCTGCACCTGGTCGGTCAGCAGTTCCGACAGCACCCACCGGCTTTTGCCCGGCTGACCGGCCTGCTCGAAACACACTACCGCCTTCATGATCTGTCTCCCGGTCACTGCGGATTCATCGAGGACAGGGAAGAATACCTGGACCTTCTGCGGGCATCGGACATTGTGCTGTCAACGGCCGACCATGATTTCCAGGGGCTCTCTCTGCTGGAAGGCGCCATCTGTGGCTGCACGCCACTGGCACCCGCGCGCCTGGTGTATCCGGAATACCTGTCATCCGACTGCCTGTATGGCGGTGACGCCGATGTAGACGCGGAAGCGGCGCATGGGGCGGAGCGGATACTGGAGTGGGACCGGCAACGACGTCTCGGTCACCCCCTGCCGGACCCACGACTGCCCGATTTCAGCCGCGGTCACCTGCGACCGCGCTACGCTGATCTGCTGCAACGCTTGAGCGACAAGGCCGGTATCCGGTAATCTTCCGGACAATCGCCATCCGGCCTGATGCCGGCAACGGCCTGTCCCGGTCCCGTAGTACAGGAAACCTCTCATGACCAAGCTGCACCTCCGAATCGATGTGGCGCCACTGCGCCGCCTGACCTCCCGCCTGTTTCTCGCGGCCCTGCTGCTCCCCGGCCCGGTTCTCGGCCAGGAACAGGATACTTCCGATGAGGCGTTCCAGGCCTTCCTGCAGGAACTGCGTGAAGAGGCTGCCGAGCGGGGCATCAGTAAAGACACGCTGGACCGGGTGATGCCGGACATCCGGCAACACCGGCTGGCAGTCGAGTCCGACCGGTCCCAGGCCGAGTTCGTGCAGACCTATGCCGATTATCTGGAACGGGTCAGTCCGTCACGTATACAGGCTGGCCGGGAATTGATGGAAGAGCATGGCGACATGATCCATGACGTGGCCGCCGACTACGACGTCCAGCCAAGATTCATCGTCTCCATACTTGGGCTGGAGAGCAACTATGGCTCGTTCCCGATCACAGAACCCCTGTTTGACGTGGTGGCCACGCTGGCCTTCGATCGGCGCCGCAGTGACCAGTTTCGCCGTGAGTTCATGGCCGCACTGGAAATTGTCGATGCCGGCTATGCCACACCGGACATGATGAAAAGCTCCTGGGCGGGCGCATTGGGCGTACCACAGTTCACACCCAGCAGCTTTCTCGGTCTGGCGGTGGACCATGATGGCGACGATCGCATCGATCTGTGGCAGATGGGCCCGGACGTGATCGCCTCCGTGGCCAACTACCTGAGCAATACCGGATGGCGGGATGATCAGACATGGGGGCGAGTGGTCAGCCTGCCGCCCGGTGGCGAGCAATCCCTGCCAGCTCCGCAGGACGCCGGCATGCAACCGGATCCTGCCTGCAGCCGCTACACCACGATGGGGGCATGGCGCGGCCTCAATGACTGGCAGGAGCTGGGTGTACGACGTGAGGATGGCACCGCGCTGCCGACGCGCAACCTTCCGGCGGCGCTGATCATCGGCGACGAGGGAGATGACAAGGGCTATCTGGTGTATCGCAACTTCTGCTCGATCATGCGCTACAACCCCGCCTTCCGCTATGCGCTGGCGGTCGGCCTGCTGTCCGACCGGATCGCCCGCATCCAGGACTGATCAGGCATCGTCAGCGGTGGACACCACCGGAAACACCACCGTGTCTCCTACCCGGATCTGGCGGAAGTCGAGATCCGGGTTATATTGACGCAGCAACCATAGCGGGACGCTGTATTGTTGCCGGGCGATCCGCGCGATATTGTCGTTGGGCGCGATACGGTGCTGAGCCACATCCTGTATCCGATAGTTCCGGAAGAAATTCTCCTGTTGGGCAATGTGATGCTGGCGGCGACGCAGTTCGAATTCCTCCGCGCTGACACGACTGAAATCCAGTCGCAGCCGGTCGCCAACGATGACCGGCTGATTGAAGGCCAGACCATTCAGTTCACGTAACACCTGGGTCCGGATATCCAGCCAGTCCGCATAATGCCCCAGTGTCTCCGACGCCTGGATCTCGATGGTTCGATCTCCATTGACCGTATAGTCGGACGGGTCGGCGGCGAGACGTTCCGTACTCAACGCCACCTGCTCGGGCAGTGATGGAGCGACTTCCTCGGCGGGTGCCGATGCTTCCAGCGCCACTTCCGGCTCCCGGGTAGTGGGCGGAGCGGCGGCCACCGCGGCATCATCCGGCGCGTCGTCACTGGCAATCGAAGGAGTACTCTCCTGGCTGGAGGACGGCTGGTCATCCGCCGGGATCCGCAGGGATTCTCCGGGATAGATCCGATCCGGATTGTCCATCCCGTTCAATGCCATCAACGCCGATTCGGTGGTGCCAAAGCGTCTGGCGATCAAGGACAGCGTATCTCCGCTTCGGATGGTATAGCTGCCGTCCGAAGGCCGCGCCTCCTGGTTCGCCGCCAGCAATGTCTGGTTGGCCGCGTCGGAATCATGGGGCAGCAACAGTTCCTGACCGACCCGGATGGTGTGACGATTACGTAACTGGTTCAGTGATGCCAGTTCGGATACCGTGGTATCAAAGCGTCGCGCGATCACGGACAGACTGTCCCCACGCTGCACCACATAGGAGACATCCGGAATCTGTGCCGTATACAGCTCACTGGCCGGCATCGCCGCCATCAGGGTATCCAGCGGACGATCCAGGGAATTGCGCTGGATCTTGACCGTGTACCCTCTTGGTATACGCTTGCCACCTTCCCATACAACCGGTCGTAACGCCGGATTGTCGAACTGTAACTGTTCCAGGCTCACATTCAGATGATCTGCCAGGGTCCTCGCACTCACATACGCATCGAGTTCGAATTCATCGTATTGCGGGGCAGGATCCACCTGCAGCACGCCGAACAGGGTGCGGGCCTGACGTTCCACTTCCACGACCGCCAGAAACTGCGGATAGAAATTCCGCGAGGCAAAACCGAAGGAACGCCCGTCATACTGCTCGATGATGGCCTCGATCCGATCCGTACCCACCTGGCGTACTGCACGGGCCAGCCCTCCGGCACCGTGGTTGTAGGCAGTCAGCGCCAGCGGCCAGGTGCCCAGCACATTATGGTTGTATTCCAGCAGGCTCATTGCCGCGTAGGTGGCGGCATAGGGGTCCATGCGTTCATCCACCACATGATCAATGCGCATGAAGCGTTGCCCGGTGGAGCGGATGAACTGCCACATGCCGGCCGCGTTGGCGTGGGAATAGGCGCCGGGATGGAAGGAAGATTCGACGTGCGGCAGCGCCGCCAGCTCCACCGGCAAACCCTTCTCCCGCGCCACCTGTTCGATATGCTCGCGGTAGGCGCCCGCCCGTATCAACCCGGCCACGAAACGATCGGACTGGCCCAGCTGGAAACGCACCCGGTTGGCCGCGGCGGCCAGCTCCTCATCCGTGACATCGGATGGCCAGGCTTCCAGTACCTGTTGCTGATGACCGGTCAGCCCGTCACGTCGCCCTTCCGCCAGCACCCGCAGGTCCTGCTGTATGCGGCGGCGATACTGTTCCAGTTCACGGCGATCATAATCCACCGTACGGTAGACGACCGACAGGTGGCGGGCATCATGCAGAAAACCGTGCTCGCTGTCGATTTCGGTATAGACCCGCTTCCAGAACGTGATGGCCGGCTCCAGCTCGGCGGGCCTGGGAAACGGAGAATCATCCGCCAGCGCCGGCAATGCCCTGGCGAACAGGCCGAAGACAATGAACACCGTGATCAGATGCTGGCATAACGTTTTGTTATTGGTCATGTTCCGGACTCTTGTTTCCCGCTCTGCTGAAGGCAGATCAACAGATTCCGATCTTGCCCTCGACAGCGGGTAGTGTCAACTTCAGCGTTCTCCGGCTGTCCGTTTCCCTTGTCCGGCAATTCCACTATACTGCCGCCCTCTCTGGGGGGAGAATTGATGAACGAGCCACACAGGGTCGTGCCGGAGCAGGGCACAAAAACCGCCGAAGCCAGCCTGGAAAGCCTGTACCGGATATTCACCGTGCCGGAGGCGCCGGATTCCACACTGGGGCGTATCGACGAATCCATCTCGCAGGATCTGGCCGGATTTCTGCAGGAACACATCGTGGCTTCCGAGCGGGATCTGTCCGAGATCGAACGCGACTTCTCCGACCCCCGGATACCGGATCAGCCGACTTTCGTATCCGACCAGATCCGCTTCATCATGGACAAGCTGGTGGCCCAGTCCGTGCACATCGCATCGCCCAGTTTTGTCGGACACATGACCTCGGCACTGCCCTACTTCATGCTGCCGCTGTCGCGCATCATGACGGCGCTGAACCAGAACCTGGTCAAGGTGGAAACCTCCAAGGCCTTCACGCCGCTGGAACGACAGGTGATCGGCATGATCCATCACCTGGTGTACGGTCAGTCTCCGCACTTCTATGAACGCTGGATGCACGACCGGGAGAACGCCATTGGCAGCTTCTGCTCCGGAGGCACCATTGCCAACCTGACGGCTCTGTGGGCAGCCCGCAACAATATACTGCGCCCCGATGGCGACTATCGCGGTCTGGGGCAGGACGGACTGTTCGCGGGCATGCAACACCACGGCTATCGCGGCCTCGCCATCCTGGTCTCCGAACGCGGTCACTACTCCCTGCGCAAGGCCGCCGACATACTGGGTATCGGCCGCGGCGCCCTGGTCCCGGTGGAAACCGATGCACACAACCGGGTACGCGTCGACCTGCTGGAACAACACTGCGAGCGGCTACGCCGCGACGGGATCGGCGTGATGGCCATCATCGGCGTGGCCGGTGCCTCGGAGACCGGGCACGTCGACCCGCTGTCCGATCTGGCCGATGTGGCGTCCGGACATGGCATCCACTTCCACGTCGACGCGGCGTGGGGTGGTCCGACCCTGTTTTCAACACGTCACCGCCACCTGCTTGACGGAATCGATCGCGCCGACTCCGTCACCCTTGATGCGCACAAGCAACTCTACGTCCCCATGGGAGCCGGCATCTGTGTGTTCCGCCACCCTGAAACCCTGTCCAGTGTCGAGCACCATGCCGAGTACATCATCCGCAAGGGCTCCAAGGATCTGGGCAGCCATTCCGTGGAGGGTTCACGGCCCGGCATGGCCATTCTGGTGCACTCGGGATTGCACATCATCGGCAGGCGCGGCTATGAGCTGCTGATCGATGAAGGTATCGAGAAAACCCGGACCTTCGCGGACATCATCCGTGACCAGCCGGATTTCGAACTGATCACCGAACCCGAGCTCAACATTCTGACCTATCGGTACCGGCCGCGGGACATCGGCCAGGCCATGGATACGGCCCCAGCGCCGTTGCGTGCCCGGGCCAATGTGTTGCTGAATCGCATCACACGGTATATCCAGAAAATCGAACGCGGCCACGGCCGCTCCTTCGTCTCCCGCACGCGGCTGAACCCGTCACAACATGATCGCGAGCCCGTGGTGGTATTCCGTGTGGTGCTGGCCAACCCCCTGACCACACTGGACATCCTGAAGAGCATACTGGAAGAACAACGGGAACTGGCCGCCATGGACGACCTCATCCCCCTGTTCCGTGAGCTGCGGACCCTGCTGGAACTGCCGCGGACCTGAAGGCCCGGCCGCCGCCCTTCCTGACGGCGGCGCACTACTCAGACCATGGAGCCGTCGTCGTTGGCCCCTTCCTTCACCGGCACCATCAGGTCTTCCTTCTGGATCTTCAGCGCCATGACGATATTGCTGCTGATGTGCAGCGAGGTGTAGGTGCCGGTCGCCACGCCCACAATCAGCGTGATGGCAAACCCGCGAATGGTTTCGCCGCCAAAGATCAGCATGGAGAACAGGGCCAGCAATGTGGTCAACGAAGTGACCACGGTCCGGCTGAGCACCTGGTTGAGAGAAGTGTTGACGATTTCCTGTACGTTATCCGTACGCATGATGCGGAAGTTCTCCCGCACCCGGTCGAATACCACGATGGTGTCGTTGAGCGAGTAGCCGATCAGCGCCAGTAGCGCGGCCAGCACGGTCAGATCGAAGGTCAGTCCAAACAACGAGATCACGCCCAGCACGATCACCACATCATGCATCAATGCCGCCACGGAGCCGACGGCGAACTTGAACTGGAAGCGCATGGCCACATAGAGCAGCACGATACCCAACGCAACCAGCAGGGCCAGACCACCCCGCTCGGCCAGCTCGGCGCCCACGGAAGGCCCCACATACTCGGAGCGACGCATTTCCACGCCGACGTCACTTTCCTCGCGCAACAGGCCCAGCACCTCGTCGCCCAGCGTGACGGCCGCTCCGGCGGCCAACTCGCCTCCTTCCTCATCAATCGGCAGGCGGATCAATACATCGGTATCCGAGCCGAAGGTCACCACCACGGCTTCCTCGTAGCCCTCCTGCTGCAGCGTGGCAGCGATCTCCGAGGGATCCACCGGTTGCTCGTATCCCAGCTCGATCAGCGTGCCGCTGGTGAAATCCAGACCCAGCTGCAGCCGGTTGATGATCAGCGACAGCAGCGCGATCACGATGAAAATGGTCGACAACGTCCCCGTGAGCCTGCGCTTGCGCGGGCTCATGAAATCGATGTCTTTGCTCAGGAATGCCATATCGGTTCTACCTTGTCAGCCACATCACGCGGCGCGGAAATACGGGCCTATGGAGAGTTTATTCACCTGACGACCGCCATAGATGGCGTTGACGATGCCACGGGTCACCATCAGCGCAGAGAACATCGAGGTGAGGATGCCCACCATCAGCGTCACGGCGAAGCCCTTGACCGGCCCGCTGCCCACGCTGAACAGCACCATGGCCACCAGGAAGGTGGTGACATTGGCGTCCATGATGGTGGAGAAGGCCCGGTCAAAGCCGGCCGAAATGGCATTCTGCGGCGACATGCCGGCCACGATCTCCTCCCGTATCCGGGTGAAGATCAACACATTGGCGTCCACTGCCATGCCGATGGTCAGCACGATGCCGAAGATGCCGGGCAACGTCAGGGTCGCTCCGACCATCGACATGATCGCCACGATCAGTGTGACGTTGGACAACAGGGCGATGTTCGCTGCAATACCGAACACGCGGTAGTAGTACAACATGAAGGAAAGTACCAGCACATAACCCAGTATGACGGCAGCGGCGCCCTGCTGGATATTCTCGGCACCCAGGCTCGGCCCCACCGTGCGTTCCTCGACGAAATACATCGGCGCGGCCAGCGCACCGGAGCGGATCAGTAACGACAGGTCATTGGCCTCGCGGGCACTCAGGCCGGTGATGACGAACTCCCGGCCCAACGCGGCCCGGATCACGGCGTGGCTGATCAGGCGCGTCTCCTCGTAGCTTTCCTGGACTTCAACGATGTTGCCGTCCTCGTCTTCCTCCTCGACAGTGCGGGTCCGCGTCTCGACCAGCAGAATGTCCATGTTGCGACCGATGTTCTCGCGCGTAACATTGTTGAACTGCTGCGCCCCCTGGGCATCCAGCGTGATCTGTACCTGCGGCTGGCCGTTCTGGTCCAGCGTGGAGCGGACACTGCTCACCCGATCGCCCTGCAGGATGACATCATTGTCCACGCGCACCGGCTGTCCCTGGTAGGTATATTCCGTATAACTGGTTGACGGTGCGCCGGCCTCGGCTGCCAGGTGGAACTGGAGCGTGGCGATACGTTGCAGGACGCGCTTGGCCTGGGCGGTATCCTGCACGCCCGGCAGTTCCACGACGATCCGGTTGACGCCCTGCTGTTGCACCAGCGGTTCGGCAACGCCCAGCGAATCCACCCGGTTACGCAGTGTGGTCTGGTTGGCGGAGATGGTGTCGCGCTGCATCTGCAGCACATCCTCGGCCGTCATGGCCAGTTCCAGCACATACTCATCGCCACGGGAACGGGTCTGGGTCACCAGATCGGAGAAATCCTGACGGATCAGGCTTCGCGCCTGATCCCTTGCCTCTTCATCGGCGAACTGCAACACGATCTGGTGGTCGGCATTGACGTCCATGCCCCGAGCACGGATGCGGGCATCACGCAGTTCTCGCCGTATATTGCTGAGCGTGTTCTCCATGCGGCGCTGTTGCGCCTCTTCCATGTCCACCTCCATCAGGAAGTGGACACCCCCCTGCAGATCCAGGCCCAGGTTCAGTTTGCTGGCACCCAGTGCCGCCAGCCAGCCGGGCGTGGTCGGCGCCAGGTGCATGGCCACGATATAGCCCTGTCCGAGCACATCCTCGACCACCTCGCGGGCCTGCAGCTGGGTATCCAGGGAATCAAAGCGGATCAGGGCGGTACCATCCTGCATTTCGTCATCCAGCCAGTCGATACCCTGCGCCCGCAGGGCGTCGGTGGCCATGCCCAGCTCGGCCGGGGTGATCGGATCGGACTCGTGGGAAATCTGGACGGCCGGATCATCCGGATAGAGATTGGGAAGCGCATACAGCACCCCCATCACCACCACCAGGGTCACCAGAATTTTCTTCCAAAGGGGAAATCTGTTCAGCATGAGAAGGGCTCTTCGGCTTTTACTGCGACTGCGCGATGGACTTGATGGTCCCTTTGGGCAGCGCGGCGGCCACCGAGGCTTTCTGCATGTTCAGCTCGACCTTGTCGGCCACCTCCACGGTGACATACTCATCGGTCACGCGGGTGACCTTGCCGAGGATTCCGCCACTGGTCATGACTTCATCCCCTTTGCCCAGGCTGCCGACCAGTTCGCGATGCTCTTTGGCGCGCTTGGCCTGCGGGCGCCACAGGATCAGGTAGAACAACAGGAACATGCCGCCGATGAACAGCAGATTGAACATGGCGCCGGGTCCCTGCGGAGCGGCGGCCTGCTGGGCATGAGCAGTGGAGATCAGGAAATCCATAGGACAGGTCTCTTTTCGTGTGAAGTAATGTAGGTTATCGGGTCACGACGCTGGTTTTCAAGACAGCAGGATCAGACAGGGCCCTCGGCCTGCTGTTGATGAAACGCATCGGCGAAGGCGGTAAATCTACCTTGTTCAATGGCCTGACGCAAACCCTCCATCAACTGCTGGTAGTAATGCAGGTTGTGAATGGTATTGAGCTGGGAGCCCAGGATTTCACCACACTTGTCAAGATGATGCAGGTAGGCCCGGCTGAAATGACGACAGGTGTAGCAATCGCAGGCCGGATCCAGCGGAGCGGTATCACTGCGATGACGGGCATTGCGCAATTTCAGCAGACCCCGGCTGGTGAACAGATAGCCATTGCGGGCATTGCGCGTGGGCATGACACAGTCGAACATGTCGATGCCCCGCCGAACCGCCTCGACGATATCCGCCGGTTTGCCGACCCCCATCAGATAACGCGGCCGATCGTCGGGAAGACGATGACCGATATGATCGATGATGCGGATCATCTCGTCCTTGGGCTCACCCACCGACAAGCCACCGATGGCATAACCGTCGAAATCCAGCGCCTTCAGCCCTTCCAGGGACTGTTCGCGCAGCCCCGTGAACATGCCGCCCTGCACGATGCCGAACAGTGCCGAGGGATGATCCCCGTGCGCGTCCCGGCAGCGCGCCGCCCAGCGCAGTGACAATTGCATGGAGGCCTCGGCCTCCCGTTCACTGACCGGGTATGGCGTACACTCGTCAAAGATCATGATGATATCCGAGCCGAGCTCCTGCTGCACACGGATGGCCGACTCCGGCCCCAGGAACACCTTCGCCCCGTCCACGGGTGAACGGAATCCGACACCCTCCTCGGTAATCTTGCGCATCTCGCCCAGACTGAACACCTGGAACCCACCGGAATCGGTCAGGATGGGCCGCTCCCAGCCCATGAAATCATGCAGATCGCCGTGCCTGCGGATGATCTCCGTGCCGGGGCGCAGCATCAGGTGGAAAGTGTTGCCCAGCAGGATGTCGGCGCCGGTCTGGCGGACCTGGTCAGGCGTCAGGCCCTTCACGGTGCCGTAGGTACCTACGGGCATGAAGGCCGGGGTGCGGATTTCGCCTCGCGGGAAAGTGATTGTGCCTCTTCTGGCGAGGCCGTCCTGGGCTGTCAGTTCGAATTTCATCTCAGTTCCAATTCCTTCCGTGCGCCTGGTCCGGGGATTCTGCGCCGAGCCTTGCGGGCGAGTATCACGCTGTCGGGGACGCCCGTGAATACATCCGTGTAGGGCTCGGCGTGCGCCATCCATGGCGCACGACGCCCCGTCAGCGTGATACCCGCCCGCAAGGCTCTACCGTCTGTGCCGGACTCGACGTCCGGAATTTTTCTCTACGCCGCTCCGACCTGTCTGTTACATCAATCCGGTTTGACCGCAGCAAATCGTATGCGGACGTAGTCTGCTGTCCAGTTGCCCTGGTTGTCGCAAAGCTTCGGCTTCAGTCGCTCGACCACAATGGCGATGAAGTCTTCGCGCTCTGATTCCGGCAGCAGACTGGTGTAGGGCTGGGCGAACGTTCTGAGCCAGCCGCCCACATCTCCGGGCAACGGTGTCGGCCTGGGGAACAGGGTGATGTCCCGGACATCGAAGCCGGCTTCATTGAGCATCTCTTCATATTGCCCAGGGGTCGGAAAGAACCAGGGGCTCATGGCTCGTACGTCGCGAGCAGTCAGCGCCTGCTCGATGGCTTCGACGATGATCGCCACATTGCCCTGGCCACCGAATTCGCCAACGAACCGCCCTCCCGGCTTCAATGCATTCCAGACGCCGGCAATCACCGCCTCCGGCCCGGTCATCCAGTGCAGCGCTGCATTGGAAAACACTGCATCAAACTCACTGCTAAACGGCAGTTCGTGCCCATCACAGACGAACGCATTCAATCCATGTGCTTTCGCGGCTTCAATCATCTCCGGACTGGAATCGACACCCACCACCTCACAGCCCATACCAGAGAGTCTCAGCGCCAGCGTTCCATCGCCACAACCCAGATCAAGAATGCGCTCACCACCCGACGGAGCAAGCCAGTCCAGAACCGGCACCCCCAACTCCGACACGAACCCCGCGCTCTCACGGTAGTCCCGCGGACTCCACGTCTGCCTGCTGTCCGTATTCATCATCTTCTCTCCCTGAACCCTGCACCAATCCTGAATGCACCATTCGCCAGCCCGCCTTCCCGACCCGCCAGCACTGACGAGGCCGATTCGTTGGCACAGGCAGAGAACGGACGGGGCGACAGGCCGGATCGGAAGTGTCGGGCGCCATGGATGGCGCACGCCAAGCCCCCCATGGACGGGTTCACGGGCGTCTTCCGAGCCGGCCTGTCGCCCCGTCCGTTCGGGCCAGAGCCCCACCCCGAAGGCCCCGTCAGTGTTCGCGGGTCGCCCGGAAGCGGACCTCCGGCCAGCGCTCCTCCATCAACGACAGATTCACCCGCGTCGGCGGCAGATACGCCAGGTGATCACCGCCGTCCAGCGCCAGGTTGTCATGGGCCTTCTTCTTGAACTCCTCGAATTTCACCCGGTCGTCGCAATCCACCCAGCGGGCGCTGTACACGTTGATCGGTTCGTAGATCGCCTCCACCTTGTACTCGTCCTTCAGCCGCCAGGCCACCACCTCGAACTGCAGGGTGCCCACCGCGCCGACGATCAGGTCATTGTTGCGCATTGGCATGAACACCTGGACCGAGCCCTCCTCGGCCAGTTGCCGCAGGCCCTTCTGCAGCTGCTTGGTCTTCAATGGATCCTTCAGGCGGATGCGACGGAACAATTCCGGAGCGAAGTGGGGAATGCCGGTGAACTGCAGAGCCTCTCCTTCAGTGAAGGTGTCACCGATCTGGATGGTGCCGTGATTGTGGAAACCGACGATATCTCCGGATACCGCCGTATCGGCGGCCTCGCGGTCACCGGCCCGGAAGGTGACGGCGTCACTGATGCGCACTTCCTTGCCCAGACGGGTATGGCGCAGTTTCATACCCTTGCTGAACTGGCCGGAACACAGACGCAGGAAGGCGATGCGATCCCGGTGATTGGGATCCATGTTGGCCTGGATCTTGAAAACGAAAGCGCTGAACCTGTCCTCATCGGGCTGCACAACGCGGGTCTCGGTTTCGCGGGGTCTGGGCGGAGGAGCGTACTCGACAAACTCCTCCAGCATCTCGCGGACCCCGAAGTTGCCCAGGGCGGTGCCGAAATAGACCGGCGTCATACGCCCCGCCAGGTATTCCTCCACATCGAACTGGTGACTGGCGCCCCGCACCAGTTCGATCTCGTCCTTCACATCATCGGCATAGGCGCCCAGCAGCTCCCGGGCCTCGGGGCTGTCCAGCCCCTCGATACGGACATCGTCCGGAATCCGGTTACCCTGGCCATGGCTGTATACGTGCAGTGTATCGGTATAGAGGTTGTACACACCCTGGAACGCCTTGCCCATGCCCAGTGGCCAATAGACCGGCGCGCACTTGATCCCCAGGACGGTCTCGATCTCGTCCAGCACCTCGATGGGATCGCGGACATCACGGTCCAGCTTGTTGACGAAGGTGAAGATCGGCGTGTCACGCAGCCGGCAGACTTCCATCAGCTTGATGGTGCGCTCCTCGACGCCCTTGGCACCGTCCACCACCATCAGCGCCGAGTCGACGGCGGTCAGTACGCGATAGGTATCCTCGGAGAAATCCTCGTGACCCGGCGTATCCAGCAGATTGACCACGCGGCCCTTGTAGGGGAACTGCATCACCGATGACGTCACCGAGATGCCGCGCTGTTGCTCCATGGCCATCCAGTCGGACGTGGCGTGCTTGTCGGCACGCTTGCTCTTGACCGAGCCGGCGGTCTGGATCAGGCGCCCGAACAGGAGCAGTTTTTCCGTGATGGTGGTCTTGCCTGCGTCGGGATGCGAGATGATGGCGAAGGTACGTCTGCTGCTCCAATCTGATGCTGCTTGCTGTTCCGGGGTCATTGACTACGTCTTCTCGGGCGCCTGTGCCTTGCTTGAATGTCTTCAGAAGTGATACCGCGCGGCAGTATAACATCGATACCGGATGAAACGGCGCCCGGGATTCCGATGTGGAATCAGCGCGCGGCGGTGCTGCGGACCTCTGACCATGCCGGGGCGACAATGCTGTGTTCCAGAAGATCATAGAGTCCACGCAGATGCCCTCTGCGACTGCCACCGGGCTCGCTGTCGGAGGTGGCGACCACAACCATGTCCAGCTCATCCATGACGAATATCAGCTGGCCGCCGAAGCCCCATGCCAGCGGCACCTGCAATCCCCCCAGATTGCGGAGCCACCAGCCATAGCCGTAGAAGCGACCCTGACCGCGGGGAGACCGGGCATAGGGCTGATGGGACCGCCGCACCCATCCGGCGGGCAGGATTCTCTTGCCGTCGTACACGCCATCATTGAGGTACAGTTCGCCAAAGGCCAGCATCTGGCGGGGCGTCCACTCCATGTCATTACCCCCGAAATAGATACCCTGCGGATCCTGGCTCCAGTAGGCCATCGTGAAGCCCAGGGGCGTCGCCAGATGTTCCTGGGCGAACTCCTTCGTGCTCTTGCCGGTGGCCCGGGTCAGGATGGCGGACAACAGATGGGTGCTGCCGGTGCTGTAGATCATGTCGGTCCCCGGTCGGGCCACCATCGGCTGCTCCAGCGCCGTCCGCACCCAGTTGTCCGAAACCACCCAGGAGCCGTAGTTGCGATTGCTGGTGCTACGCAGGCCCGCCTGCATGGTCAACAGGTTCTCCACGGTGATGGTGCGCTTGGTCTCGGGCACATCATCGCCGGCAAGCGCGGGAAAGAAATCGGCGATCGGCTGCTCCACACTCTCGATGTACCCCTGCTCGATGGCGATTCCCACCAGGGCCGAGATCACACTCTTGGAAGCCGACTTCATATTGGCGGGCTGATATCGGTCCTGTCCGTTGAAATACTCTTCCACGATCACTTCACCACGATGACTCACCAGCAGACTCTGCAGGCGGGGCATCTGTCGCGCGGCGGACAGCAGCCCTTCCCTGTCAAAACCGGCGGCGGTGGACTCGGCAGCCAGGGACGCGGCAGTGGCAAGGAACGAGATGAATCCCAGAATCATTGTCAGGCAACTGCGTCGAAACATCATCAGGTCTCCCGGAATATCGTGATCTGGAACAGTATAGCGCGTCTGGACCCTGGCGCCACGGCCGCCGCCGGACTGCATCCGGCCACTGTCACATGATCGTCATTATTGTGACATACTACTGTCGCGGGGTTATGGCACTGTTCTGGTGCGGCAGTTGCAGCTTTCCTGTATTGAAGATAGGGTAGATATCATGCACAAGACATTCCTGACCCTCCGCCGGCTGGCAGACCTAGATACCCGGCTTTTTCTGAGCATCAACGCTGTGCATGACAGACTGCGATTGCAACGGGTCAGTCGCGCCATCTCCTGGAGCGGCGACGGCTATTGTTACGCGTTGATCGCCCTTGTACTGCCGTTCATGTACGCCAGCGGCGAGCGCTGGCTGATCGCCGGACTGCTGGGCTTTCTGATCGAACTGCCGGTCTACTGGGTGCTCAAGAATGCATTTCGCAGAAGGCGCCCCTTCGACGTGGTCCGGGCACTTCACCCGGTATTACGCCCCTCCGACGAATTCAGTTTTCCTTCGGGACACACCACCGCTGCGTTCATGGTGGCCTACATCACCACCTTCCACTTTCCGGCCCTGATCGTTCCCATGTATGCCTGGGCGACGGCCATCGGGCTGTCCAGGGTGGTGCTGAAGGTGCATTTCGTCTCCGATATTCTGGCCGGCATGGTCATCGGCACCGGCATCGCGATGCTCAGCCTGTGGCTGATCGGGCTCTGAGCCCGGCATTCCCGGCTTCCTCCCGCATCCCGTCATTACGGGCATGACGGAACTCCATCCAGATCAGAAACTGTAATCCGAACAGCAACGAAGCCGTCAGCAGATGGATGGGCTGGGCCGCGGCCGGCATACCCAGATGGCTCAATGTGGCCCCGGAGACGATGGCCACCAACATCACGACCAGCATGGCCAGCGTGAAACGCGAAAGCACATGGCGCCGCCCCACCGACTGCCACAACAGATACAGCACCCACACCGCACAGGCCAGTACCAGCGCTGAAAAAGAGCGATGCACGAAGAAGAACCAGGGCATGGCGGCCACCCAGGCCGGACGCTCCAGTCCGGCGGTGTGATTCAGGAAGTCATTGACCTCCCTGACCTGCGTGCCCATGATGACCTGCAGCGCCGTCATCACAATCAACACGTTAAGCCAGCGGGGGAACCTCGGATCCACGGCATCGACCGACTGCGTGACCGCCGGATGGCGTCGTGCCCGCGCCAGCGCGAACAGCAGGGTGGCCACGATGGCCAGGGCCATCACCATGTGCAGCGTGATCATGCCCGGCTGCAGGTTGGACGCGACGACGCGCGACCCCAGCCAGCCCTGAAATCCGACCATCAGGAAAGCGGCCACCGAGGCACGGAATATCCACGGATCATGACGCCGACAGCCCCAGGACTTCCACGCGGTCAGGAAGATCAGCAGACCGATCGTGACGCCGACCAGTCGATTCACATACTCGGTCCAGGTCTTGACGACGTTGAACGGGGTATCCGCGTATCCGCGGTCCGCATAGATTTCCTGGTAATCATCCGGCAGCTGCGCCTCGCTGACCGGCGGCACCCAGCTACCGAAGCAGGTAGGCCAGTCGGGGCAGCCCATGCCGGCACCGGAAGCACGCACCGTGGATCCCACCAGGATCAGGAAATACACCGCGGCAATGGTGATCCACGCAATGCGACGGAAGGAGTTCAACGCACGATCTTCATTCATCAGCAATCACAGCCATACCGGGAAGGAAAACAGGCGATATTCTACCGTCAGGGACGCCGGGGCGCCATCCACTCTACAGTTCGCCTGAACGATATACGGAGGGAGTGACCCCCTGGATGTCCTTGAAGGCCTTGTTGAACGATGACAGAGATACATAGCCGACCTCCAGCGCCACCGCCGATATCGACAGGCGCGTCTGCTCCGGATCCCGCAGCAATCGCGACGCCTCGCGGATCCGGTAGCTGTTCAGGTATTGATTGAAGTTGCGATAATGCAGCGACTGGTTGATCAACCGTCGCAGCCGATACTCCTGGACCGACAGCTGGCGGGCCATTTCGCCAATGGTGAGTCCGGGCTGCGTATACAGCCGGTCCTCCTCCATTGCCCGTCGGACCGTTTCCATCAGGACACGGTCCACCTGCTGCCCTGCCTCTTCCGCATCATCCGAAGGTGGTGAGACGGATCTCGGCGCACTCTGCTGCCCGGACTCCGGGGACATCAATCGTGCCACATCCAGTCTGCGATCGGCAGCGGCCAGATTCATCGTCAACGCCAGCAGGAACAGCAACAGGAACAGCAGTGCATCGAGGCTGCTGTTGGCCGGAACGAAGAACCCGGATGCCAGAATGACGGCGATGATGCTACCCATGCCCAGCGCAAACGGCAGTCTCAACCGCCGTCGCAGCTCGATCAGGTCGCCACCGCGATCCCGGATCGCCATATAGATGACGTGGCAGGCAAAGCCCAGCATCACTCCCTGCGGCAGGTAATAGAAAACCAGAAAGAATGGCGTGGCGCGTGGCTGCCCACCATCATAGAACCACAGTCCCGTCGACCTGAGCAGGATGTAGGACACGATCAGCATCCAGAAAGCCGGATGGACCCGCTGCTGATCGATGAACAGGTAACGGGCGATCACCCAGAGCAGGGCCGGCACCGCGATCGCCAGCGTGGTCAGCACCTCCCAGTAGACACCACTGCTGTCACGCGTGATCTGTGGTAATCGACTGAATATGTATGCTGTCATACACAGACAGAACAGCGCCATCAGCCGGCCCAGTGTCCGGTGACGGTAATGGATCAGGTAGAAAAGACCCATGAACAGCAGCTGTGAAACAGCCATGAAACTGCTGGCATAGTGCGTCCAGTGCATGATGCATTCAGACCTGTAGTCAGAGTGCGGCCGGCGGGACATCCACCGCCCGTAGGCTGGCGGAGATTATAGCATCAGTACCGGAATTGGCCGGGAGCGAAACTGATATTTCTGCTGAATACCCATAAAAAAACACCGGCCGGTCCGCATGCACGGAACCGACCGGTGTTTTCAGTCATGGACATGAACCGATGGTTACTCGGTCACTTCCACGGTGATCCACTGATCATCGAACAGGCCGCCGTCATCAGCGCGGCCCCACAGCACATAGGTGCCGGGCTCATCGAAGGTCACTTCCGTGGTGTACATGCCATCTTCCGGCACCGGCGGAGGCGTCCACATTGCACCCCAGGGTGAATTCGCGCCATGACGCGTGTCTTCCCAGGGCTTGACCTGCGGCGGATCGAACTTCGCCGCATCGCCGCCTCGATACACATTCCAGGACAGGAACAGACCATTGGTCTTGCCCACCGTCACCCGTGTCGGAGCCCTTAGAGCGCGCTGCGTTTCACTGGCCACGGTGCGATCAGACGGCCCGGTACGAGTGGTCGGAAGGCCATCGTCATCGACTCTGGCCTCGATCACCAATGGTTCACCCACCCGGACATAACGCACGATCTCTTCACCCGGCTCGTGGTCACCCAGCACGGTCAGTTCCGGTGCCGTATTGGCACGCGATTCCGGCGTGCTGGTACCAGCGCCAAGGGAACCCGTCTCTGACGCGATCACGACGTCATCGATGACATAGTCGGGGTTCAACGTGGCATAGGCCCGGCGGGTTTCACCGTTGGGCGAGGTCACTTCCCAGACGACCTCCTCATCCCGATCGGCCCACGCCTCGTCGACATTGACCGTGAACGTGAAGCGATTGCGCCGGGGGAGGAAATGCGTCGGTTGCCCGCGATCCGCCTCTCCCGGGGAGAAGAAATTGTTCTCGCCCACGGGAATATCCAGCTTCTGCTCCCAGTTCTCGTTGTGGTACCCGAAAACCAGGTCGATGGATCCGTCATCGGCCCGACGCCAGCCTTCAAAGGCCGGCTCGACATGCTGACCCTCGAGGTAGGTCTGCTGGGCCAGCACGTCCGAGGCCACCAGTGACAGGGCCATCATCATGGCCACGGGCATCATGCGCCTTACTGCATACAACAACATCAATCAATCCTCCAGTAACTCAGTGCCGCTTCGCTGATGCCTTCCAGGTCTTCAGCGCGGTCTTGTTCATCCGCCAGCTCCATCTGGCTGACTTCTCCATTGACATCCCAGTACTCGATAGCCTCGGGGCTCATCTCTTCCAGATCCGCCTCGGTGATATCCAGCGGCGCCACCAGCGGCACCGTGCACAGCGGACAGCCGATCACGTGATCGTTCGGTCCCAGATCCAGCGCTTCACGGCGATCCGCCATTTCCTGGAAGAACTGGTCCTCGGTCATGGTGACGCGCATGCCCAGGTCGATGAACATGTTGGTCACCGAACGGTTACCGGAACCCTGCCAGTTACGCGGGTCGGGCACGTTGGGGTTGGTCTCGGTATTGTTCATGTAACCGGTGATGTGCAGGATCGTGCCCGCCGGCAGCAAAGGTGCATGGTTGTCACCGAAGGGATAGCCACGTACCCAGTTGTGGTCATAGCCCACACAGGACAGGGTCTCGATGGTGTAGCCCCAGATGGCTTCCAGACACATACGCTCGCCCGGCGCGTGCAGGTGCGGCTCGAAGGTCACGACCTTGGTGGGCTTGTCCAGCACCGCGTAGGCGTGAAGCTCCTGATTGTCTTCATTGCCGGTGATGCTGATATCCACACCATTACCCAGTCCGATGAAGGCCGGCGGGTATTTCGGCTCGTAGTCCTTGTCGTGGAAGCGGAAACCGATCTCCAGATGTCCGGTGATGTCCACATTGCCCGAGTTGAGGTGCACGGAATCCGACACAATGACCGATCCGGCCTCCAGCAGCCGACCGGAATCCTCGTCGAAGATGTCCGGGTTACGGGCAATCTCGTGCACGGGCCAGGAGACGGGAGTACCCACCGCGTTGCCTTCCTCGTCCAGCACCTGGGTGCTCCAGATCATGTGGTGAACGATGTTGCGGGCACCGACAGCACCATCAACCTCGTCCGGGTTGAGATCATTGACCTCGATGATCTCAACCGACTTCACATAGCGATCCTCTTCCAGCGGGATCGGAATTCTCGGAATATTACCCCACCAGTCGGGCGTGTTGCCCTCCACCGTGATGTCTTCCGTGCGCACGACAAGGTCCGGCTCTCCGGCGGACCATTTGGTCTCGTCATCCCAGGCGATCGGTTCCGGCGCATCGGCCTCGTCCCCCTTCGGAGCACCGGAGCGCGCCCAACGGGAAATCATATCGATCTCGTCCAGGCTCAACGAGGGGTCCTGCTTGTACTCCTGGATGCCGATATCGCGCTCCATATACCATGGCGGCATCGCTCCCGCCTGGTCTACCAGACCGGTCTTGTATTCGATCAGACCGGCGAATGGCGCCACTTGCTCATACGTCTCGAGCGGCATGGGAGCCACGCCAGCGTCTCGGTGGCAGTTCTGGCATGCGCGCTGCAGGATCGGCTCAATATCCTTGTGGAATGTCACTTCTTCATTCTGCTGTGCCAGCGCACCGCCACTCAGTGGCAGCACCAGCGCCAGCGCCGCTGCCGAAGCAGCCTTGGCCAGCAAATCAGGCTGGAATATCCTCACGGGACACCTCCTCTCTAGCGTACTGTTGTCGTTTTGGTTGTCATCGGACAGATTGATTGGACCATGGACCCCACGGCCCCGTCTCCCTGAAAATTGATAAAAGCTGACGGATTCATGCAAATTCCTGACAGCGGCACCTGCGGATTCCAGTGACAGGCGGTAATGTCAGCGATTTCCGAAATGCGTCAGCATTGACCCTTTACAGTGTGCGAGCGGATCGTGTTAGATGCAATAAAGAACATAAGGAGTCCATAGCACCATGCCAAACCTGACAACCTCAACACGGCCACTTGCGCGGCTGTTTCCACGAAAAGCGAATCTGGGCGCTCTGGCGATACTGTGCCTTGCCACATACGGGGCACCGGGAACCGCCCAGCACATGATGCACGGGGCTGACGAAGCCGCCGGGATTGAAGTAGACACCACTCCACACGACGACGCGGTGCTACCGGGCTCACCCGAGCAGATCATGCTGGCTTTTGAAGAGGATGTGCGCCTGGTCAAGCTGACGTTGCGGACCCCGGAAAACCGGGAGCTGCTGGATATCGGATTCCGCTACGATCCCGCGGCCGGAAGCATGTTCACGCACGCACTGCCGACTCTGGACATGGCTCCCTACTATATTGCGGACTGGGCCGTGGTGAACGATGAAGAACGGGTCATCCACGGCAGATTCCATTTCTCCTTCGGGCCTGACGCCCAACCTCCTTCGGAAATCATGCCGGAGATGGAAGAAATGCGCCACATCATGGCGCCCGACTATCGCCTGCAGGACCCGGAGGTGGAGTTCCGCATCCAGGAATGAATATGAAAGGGGAGGTCGCGCCATGGGTTGGTCACCACGGATCACGGCACTACTGCTGGCGGGAACAATGAGTCTGTCACAGGCCGATGTCTGGGACGAGGTCGAGCACGGCCATGCAGACAACGATGGTGTGCGCATCCACTATGCCGCAATGGGCGAAGGGCCTCTCGTGGTGTTGATCCACGGTTTCCCCGACTTCTGGTACAGCTGGCGACATCAGATGGAGACACTGGCTCCCCATTTCCGGGTCGTGGCCATGGACCAGCGTGGCTACAACCTCAGTGACCAGCCCGCCGGCGAGGCACCGTACGGCATGCGCAACCTGACCGCCGACGTGGCGGCCGTCATCCGCGAGCAGGGTGAGGAAAGCGCCATTGTGACCGGACATGACTGGGGCGGCATGGTGGCCTGGCAGTTTGCCTTCAATTATCCGGAAATGGTGGAGCAGCTGGTCATCCTGAACCTGCCTCACCCCAACGGCATGGCCCGGGAGATGGCGACCAACACGCAGCAGCGGGCCGGAAGTGAATATGCCTTCCGTTTTCAGCAGGGCTCGCCCGAGGATCCGGACATTTTCTTCGGCGGCCCGATGACACCTCGGACGCTGTCAGCCTGGGTCAGTGATGAAAACGCCCGGCAGCGATATATTGACGCCTTCGAGCAGTCCGATTTCAACGCCATGCTGGCGTATTACAAGCGCAATTACCCGCCACTGCCCCCCGAGGCGGAATCGGTGACAGAGCCGATGACGGACGTGCCCGAACTGTCGATGCCCGTGCTGATCTTCCATGGACTGGCCGATACGGCGCTGCATTCCGACGGGCTCAACAACACCTGGGACTGGATCGATGCCGACATGACACTGGTCACCGTGCCGGGAGCCGGACATTTCGTGCAGCAGGACGCAGCGGAACTGGTTTCGGACACCATGAAATGGTGGTTGCTGTCCCGCCAGCCCTAGTGCAATACCGCGTTGGCCGGCGGCGCTGATGTGGTGGCGAAATGGGGATGCAACAGGTCACCGCGACGCACCATGAGAAGGTCATGGCGATTGAGCTGCTCAGTCTCGCCGCCGACCGGAACCCGGATATCATCCAGCAGCACACAGACTGCATCATCACCGTCGACATCCACCACCACGCAGCGCTTGAATCCGTCCAGCGTGTTCAGGGAGGCGAAGCTGCCCACGTCACAGGGGTGTGACGGATACTT
>JBNJGU010000010.1:0-30661 GCA_051747985.1 Pseudomonadota bacterium
CCGGCCATTATGCACGGGAAGGCCTCAGTTGGAAAACCGCGACAGGCGATACTGCACCAGAGGCTCCAACAGACGATAGAACAGGGAACGGGAACGCACCGGACGTTCCACGCTGACCAGACAGACACAGTCGGTGTCCTGGGTAGCAGTGGGTTGATGCGGCTCGCCGGCATTGCGGACCACGAAATCGCCCTGGCTGTAATGGCCCTCGCGGTCGGAGAAGCTGCCCTTGAGCAACACGGTGATTTCCTCGCCGCGATGCTCGTGCTCCGGCATCTGCCCACCGGCGCGGATATCGTAGATGGCGGTCTCCCGCTCATCGGCGCCCAGATCCACCGGAGCGATCCGCAGGGAACCACCGAGCTGTACCCAATTCAGGGAATCCATACCCTGCTGGAACAGCCTGGACAATGCCGCCGGCATACGACCGATCAGCGGATCGCGCCTGTTCTGGACCCTGTCGTGTCGCGGACTGACCGGCTCTGGCGGGCCCGCCGCTTCTTCCTGTTCGATGCGCTGCATCACCGCCTCGAAACTGTCGTCCTCCCGGGATTCCGGGGTCAGCCGATGGAACAGGTGACTGCCGACATCCGTCAGTTGCTGTACACGCGCACGACATTTACCGCAGTAATGCAGATGCGCGGAAACACAGAGGGACTGCGACAACGGCAGGCTGCCGGTCGAGAAATCCGTCAGGAAACGTGAATCCGGATGAAATGTAACCATATACGGGACCTGTCAGTTTATCGGTCGATCATTACCTGGAGCTTGCCCAATGCCAGCCGGATACGCGACTTCACGGTCCCCAGCGGGATTTGCAGCTCTTCGGCCACTTCGTTGTGGGATTTGCCTTCCATGAAGGCCTTGAACAGTACCTGCGCCTGTTCGTCCGGAAGCTCCGACAGCGCCTTGCGGATGCGGGTTTCGGCCCGCTTCTGCTGCAGATCCACCAATGGCTCCTCGGCCGCCTCCGCTTCATGCCACATGTCTTCCACCGCCACACGCCGCTCCTTCCGGTCACGCCGCCGGATGAAGTCGATACGGGTGTTGCGGGCGATGGTGTAGATCCAGGTCGTGGCACTGGCCTTGCTGCTGTTGAACGAGGCGGACTTGCGCCAGATCTTGATCATCACCTCCTGGGTGATTTCCTCGGCCTGGCTCCAGTCGCCGCCGGGGCTTCTGGCCAGAAAGGCACGCACCAGCGGCGCGAAATGCTCGAAAACCTTCCGGAAGGCCGCCCGGTCGCGATGTTCAGCAATCTGCTCAAGACAACGGGCCCAGGGATCCTCGCCTGCCTCGATACCACTTTCCTGCATGTCGCCGCCGTTCATTGTGATCTGGGAATTTTGCACGTGATCGGGCTCCGGGTCTGCATGTCGGTTGTATCCGTACATCCAGCTACGCCGCGGCCCCGCGGGCGGATCACCCGTTCACGGGTTACATACCACATTGATCCGGGGTCACCACCTCCGCGTACCCGAAGCACAGTATAGACATTTTCCCTCACCATCACAGCCGGAGTGATACCATGGCCACAGAAGGGCAGACTGATTGCTCGGCGTTGAGACGGGCGCTGCTGCGTGATTTCAAGGATTTCTACAGCAGCGGAAAACCCGACATGGACGCCCTGGCCCGACTGTATACGGAGGACGTGGAGTTCTGTGATCCAGTGCATACCCTGCACGGCCGGCTGGCACTGCGGCGCTACCTCTGCGACCTGTATGCCAATGCCACGTCGGTGCGGTTTGAATATACCGAGGAGCATGTCACGGAAGACGGCGCCAGTATCGCCTGGTGGATGCGGATGGTACATCCACGCCTGGCCAGGGGGCAGGAGATCCAGGTGCGCGGGATGACCATGGTCCGGTTTTCGGACCGGATCTTCTATCAGGAGGACTTTTACGACCTGGGCCACCTGTTGTATCAGCACATCCCGCTCCTCGGGCGCATCATCCGCTACATCAACGGACGATTGTCGGGCTGATGCACCGGGGTGAGAACAGGAAGCCATGGCGGGGCCATTCATGAGAAAAGGAGGATGACATGACGGTCAGCCAACAGAACGTATGGATCACCGGAGCCGGCTCCGGCATCGGAGAGGCGCTGGCCAGCCACTATGCCGCCCAGGGACACACCGTGGTGATCAGCGGCCGCACGCCGGAAAAGCTGGATACGGTCGCCGGGAACCATCCGGGGAAGATCATACCGCTGGTGTTCGACGTGACCGACGACGACAGCGTCCCGGAAGTGCAGTCGGCGCTGGCCGGACTGCTGCCGCACATCGACCTGTTGATCCTCAATGCCGGCAGCTGCGAGTACATCCGCGCTCCGGAACTGGACACCGCGCTGTTCCGCCGCGTGATGGACACCAACCATTTCGGCATGATCAACACCCTGCGCGCGGCGCTGCCATTGCTGGAATCCGCTCCCCGGCGCCCGCACGTGGCCGGGGTCTGCAGTCTGGCCGGATTCATCGGATTCCCGCGCGCCGCCGCCTATGGCAGTTCGAAAGCGGCCGCCGCCTATCTGCTCAACGCGCTGCGGCTGGACTTCGGCGACCTGTTCGATGTCACCGTGATCAACCCCGGTTTCGTGAAGACGCCCATGACCGAGCGCAACCGGTTCCCGATGCCATTCCTGATGACCACGGAGCAGGCCACCGCCGCCATCACCCGCCGCTTGCGGCGACGTCCGTTCACACTCAACTTCCCACGTCGGCTGACATGGACACTCCGGCTGCTGCAGCTGTTCCAGCGCCCCTGGTACCGCCATCACATGAAACAGGCGGACAGCCAACGCGGGTCATCGGCCCATCATGCAGACTGAACCGCGCCACAGCGCGATCTACAGCGGACTGGTGAGACACCGCCGGTTCAGTCCGCGCCCACACAGCTTCACCTATCGTGTGTTCATGATGTACCTCGACCTGGACGAGCTGCCAGACCTGTTCCGGAACCGGTGGTTCTGGTCGGCAAGCCACCCCGCGCCGGCACGATTCCGGCGTCGCGACTACCTGGGACCGGCGCACCGTCCGCTGATCGAGGCGGTGCGTGACTGCGTGGAACAGCAGACCGGACAGCGTCCCGACGGTCCGGTGCGCCTGCTCACCAATCTGCGCTACTTCGGCTTCCTGATGAACCCGATCAGCTGCTATTACTGCTTTGACCGGGAGGAACGGCTGCGCTGGATCGTCGCCGAGGTGACCAACACGCCGTGGCGCGAACGCCGGCAGTACGTCATTCCCTGCACGCCGGGCACGACCGTACAGCGTCATGCGTTCCACAAGACCCTGCATGTATCACCGTTCATGCCCATGGACATGATCTATCAATGGCGCAGCACCACGCCCGATCGCAGACTGGCCCTGCACCTGAAGAACCTGCAGGATCGTCGGGAAACCTTCAACGCCACGCTGGCACTGGAGAAGCAGTCACTGACATCCACCAATCTGAATCGCATGCTGCTGTCGTATCCATTCATGACATTGAAGGTGGGGATGGGCATCTACTGGCAGGCGCTGAAGCTGTTTCTCAAGCGCGTGCCGCTGTACCGCCGAGCACCAGCCCCGGATCAGAGGACCTGAGGAAACACACGCATCATGAGACCGACAGACTTGTTGCATTCCCGGCCAGGGACACATTCCAGTTCCGCCACCATGACGGAGGAAAGTCCACTGGCCGAACCGGCGGAGACCCGGCCCCGTCCGGGCCCGATCACCCGAGCGGCCCGTCGACTGGTGCACCGCACCCTGTCACGCATTCAACGCGGCCGCGTCACGGTCGAGGACACGGAAGGCGGACTGCACACCTTCGGCGATCCCGACAGTACGCTACATACGCACCTGACCATCCATGACCCGGCCATGTACCGCGCCGTGGCCTTTGGCGGCAGCATCGGCAGCGCGGAATCCTACATGGACCGGCACTGGAGTTGCTCCGATCTGGTGGCCCTGGTGCGGATCATGGTACTCAACATGGACGTGCTGGCGGCCATGGACCTGCGTAATGCCGCACTGCGGGGGCTCATCGAGCGTATCGGCAACCTGGCGCGGCGCAACAGCCGCCACGGTTCGCGACGCAACATTGCCGCGCACTATGATCTGAGCAATGAATTCTTTGCCACATTCCTGGATCCGACCATGATGTATTCCTCGGCGGTATTCCGGGATCAGGCCCAGCCGCTGGAAGACGCCGCCGTGGCCAAACTGCGCCACATCGCCACGCGACTGGATCTGCGGCCGGATGATCATCTGCTGGAGATCGGCACCGGCTGGGGCGGAATGGCCCTGCTGGCGGCACGCGAATACGGCTGCCGCGTGACCACCACGACGCTGTCGCGGGAACAGTACCAGCACACACTGCAGTGTGTCCGGGAAGCGGGACTGGAGGATCGGATCACCGTGCTGATGCAGGATTACCGCGACCTTCGGGGCCAGTACGACAAACTGGTCTCCATCGAAATGATCGAGGCCGTGGGTCACCAGTACTATCGTGACTATTTCCGGAAGTGCACCTCGCTGCTGAAGCCGGACGGCCTGATGCTGATCCAGGCCATCACGATCTCCGACCAGCGCTATGACCGCGCCCGTCGCAAGGTCGATTTCATCCAGCGCTATATCTTCCCCGGCGGCTGTCTGCCTTCGAACAGCGTCATCGCCTCGCATGTGGCCAGGCACACCGACATGCAGATCGTCGGTCTGGAGGACATCACCCATGACTACGCGTTGACCCTGGCACACTGGCGGCAACGTTTTCTGCGCCAGAGACGGGCGGTGGCCGATGCCGGCTTCAGTGACGCCTTCATCCGCATGTGGGACTACTACCTTGCGTACTGCCAGGGCGGTTTCATGGAGCGGGTGATCCATACCGCGCAGATCCTGATGGCCCGCCCGGAGGCCCGACTGGCTCCACTGCATGCCCGCCTGGACATGCCAGCGCGGGACCGGTAAGTTCGTGTGGACCGGATCGCGACAATCGCCATTGCTGGCCGCGCGCCAGCACGCCGTGCTCAACGCCGTGGTGTTTCAGCTGGCCTGGCTGCTGTGCGTGCTGGGTGGCAACCTGGTGGCGCTGCCCGTGACGGCCGGCGCCCTGGCGCTGCATCTGTGGCTGAGCACACACAGGGGCGCGGAAACACGGGTGCTGCTGGCCGCCATCGCCGTGGGCCTGCTCTGCGATAGCCTGCTCATCAACAGTGGCGTCCTGCTCACTCCCGGTATGCTGCCGCCACTGTGGCTGCTGTGTCTGTGGCCATTGTTCGCCAGCACCCTGGGGCTGGCGTTACGCTGGTTCCGTGACCGGCTGCCGGCCGCCGCGGTGGGCGGACTGGTGTTTGCGCCCATGTCCTATTTCGGCGGAAGCCGGATTGCCGGCATTGAACTGCTGGCACCGGAATGGCTGGCACTCCTGGTGATCGGACTGGCCTGGTCACTGGTATTCCCGTTGCTCATCCTGATTCACAGGAGGTTATCACCATGACCCCGTCTCTACCCCTGCAGCTGCTGACGCTCTTGCTGATGAGCGCTTCATTGATCGCATCGGCCGAAGACGGTGATCGGGAGCTGGTGCCCTGGGCCAGAGGGGAAGTCCGGAACGAGGACGGGACTCTGTTGTATCGGGAATTTCATCTGGCCCCGGAGCACGATGCGCGGCCCGTGCGCGTCGAATATCGCGCCGAAGACGGCGGGGACGCACTGTTTGCGGAAAAAACCCTGGATTACTCGGTATCGGCAACGGCTCCGGCCATGGATTTCGTGGACCGGCGCCGCAATCTGCGGATCGTCACCCGCTACCCCGACCCGTCCGAGCCCGGGCGACTGCAACTGGCCTACTACCCGGAGCGGGACGGCGAGCCTGAGCGCGACACGTTCGACACGGACAGCCTGATCGTCGATGCCGGCTTTGACCCGTACATCCAGCAACACTGGGATCGGCTTGTCGACGACGAGCGGATCGTCGCCAGGTTCCTGGTGCCGTCCCGCTCGGACACCGTTCGCATGAGCCTGCAGCAGGTGGATACCGATCGCTGCGAGACGCCAGTCGATGATATCCGATGCTTCGAGGTGCGACCCGCCGGAGCGCTGCGCCTGGTCGGCTGGTTCGTTGACCCGATCCGCCTGGCCTACACGGCGGAGCCTCGACGCCTGGTGCTCTATCATGGTCAGGGCAACATCCCGGATGAATCCGGCGATCCACGACAGGTACGCATTCACTACGAGTATGATGGGTTATAATGGGGGTTTTTGCAGGAGGCACCCGTTCCATGCCATTGCCACCGCCCGTCGACCGTGAACCTATCCACACCCGTGACATCCATTTCAATGGATACGAGCGCAAGGACGGCCTGTTCGACATCGAGGCCCACCTGGTCGACACCAAGAGCTACGAGTTCAGCAACAACTGGCGTGGCACGATCGGCCCCGGAGAGGCGCTGCATGAGATGTGGCTGCGCGTGACGGTGAACGCGGAGTTCACCATCCAGGACATCGAGGCCGCCACCGACAACAGTCCGTTCGAAATCTGTCCGGACATCACACCCAACTACAAGCGCCTGATCGGCCTGACCATCGGGCCGGGCTGGCGCAAGGCGGTGCTTGAGCATGTGGCCGGGACCGAAGGCTGCACCCATATCACCGAACTGCTGTATCCGCTGGCGACCGTAGCGGTGCAGACCATCAGGCCCCTGCAGAACCACCGGCGCAGGCAGACGGATTCAGACGTCAGCCGCCATCGCGGCCGCCCGTTCGTGCTGAACACCTGCCACGCCTGGGCCGAGAGCTCCCCGGTGGTGAAGGAAAATGCGCCCGATTATTACCGTCCGGCCGATATCATGGCTTCGGATGCTGAGACAGAGGCAGGACGAGAGTGATGGCCACCCCCTCGAAGTCGGTGGCGTTGTCGGCCCGTATCCGGCCACGATGGAACTCGGCGATCAGCCGGGCGATGTGAAGTCCCATTCCCAGATGGGGTTCGCGCTGTTTCTCCTGCGGCCGCACCGAGATCATGGAATCAAACAGGCGACCCTTCATCTCCTCCGGCAGTGGCGGCCCGTGGTTGATGACACGTAGCACGGCCTGGTCGCGCACCACACCGCAGCTGATCACGATCGGTCGCTTCTCGTAGGAGAACTCCACGGCATTGGCGATCAGCTTGTCCAGCAGTTGCGCAATATACTCCGGTACCCCGTCGATGATGATCGGCTCTTCCAGCTCCTCCCGGATCACCACATCCGGATAGGCCAGACGGTACCCTTCCACGCAACCGGCCACCACTTTCGACAGGTCGATGGTTTCCTTTTCGGAAGTCTGCAGCATCTGTTCCAACCGGGTGGCCTCACTCATATTGGTCAGAATCAGGTTGAGCCGGTTGATGCCCTCTTCCGCGCGCTGGATATAGATCCTTGATTCGGGCTCGGTGGATACCATGCCCAGATTTTCCAGTGAGCTGCGCACCACGGTGACCGGTGTACGCAGTTCGTGCGACAGCCGCGACGACATTTTTTCCAGGTACCCCGTGTATTGACCGAGCTTGTCCACAATACCGTGGAAACTGCGCGAAAGATCGCCGATTTCGTCCGAATGGGAAGTCGCCACAATGGTGTTGCGGACGTGCCCGTGATCATCAATGATCTTCTCCGACTGGTTGCGCAGGGCCCGTATGCGTGACGAGATCCGCGAGGCAAAGAAAAACAGCCCCAGCGCCACCAGGATCATCACCGCCAGCATCGTATTGAACAGGGTCTCCAGGGCCTGGTTACGGAATGAGCGGATGCCGCTCATGTTCTGGTCGACCAGCACGGCCCCCATCACTTCCCCTCCCGCCACGATCGGATGGGCTGCCTGCAGGATCCGGTTCTGCTCCTCGTCGATGGCACGGAACTGTGTCCTCGGCTCGCCGGACAGGGCCGACGCCAGATGCGCGCCCTGCACCGTGCTGCCGGTATCCAGCTGATCCGCCGGCACGCTGGAGGGGCGGGTCAGCACCTGGTAATAGAGCGGGTACAGAATCTGGTCCTGCACGAAACGCCAGTACTTGTTGACCTCTTCGTTGTACAGTTCATCGGCGATACTCAGTCCGGTGGCGGACTGCAGGTCACCGACGCTGAGCAGAACGCGGCCGCCCCGGTCGACCACCTGGATACGGGAATTGGTATGCCCCATGCCCTCGACGATCTTGTCGATCTCCGGCGTGGGTCGCATCAGTGAGCCGATCCGATCCCTGTCATTGACATCCGAGGTCGCCACCACCGCCGTGACATTCCGGGACTCCGGATCGTCCACATCGTGGATGGCAAAGCCCAGCTGATCCCCCAGCATGGAAAGTGGCAATCGCAGCTCCACGTCATACCCGTCGGGCGTCTCGTACCACTGGCCGCTGATGCGTTCCTCGTGCCGTAGCGAGGACACCTCCCGGATGTCATCGCCAATGGCGTAGGCATAGATGAACTCCGGACCACGCGGGGCGATCACGTAGCGCTCCAGCTTCTGTTCCCGACTGACCAGCGAAATCTGCAGAAAGTCGCTGCGATGTACACTGAGACTGTCTTCGGCCCGATACACCACCTTGTCATCGAATACCTTGAAGTAGGCATGCAGGTACCGATTGTGCTCCCCCAACAACAGCCGGAAACTGAGCGATTCGTCATTGTGGTAGTAGCGGTCAAACTCACTCTGCGGGTTCAGCGGTGTGGAAATCGTGTGCGCCCGCCCGTAGGGCAACTCATAGCGCTGGTAGTCGCCCCAGTCCACCAACGTGCCGTCATCCAGGGACAGCGGATAGTAGATCGGATAGACATAGAGGTTGTCCGTCTGTCGCGCCGGACTGAACGTGCCCTCATCGAACAGTTCAGGACGCTCGTTCAGCGCCGTGGCCAGCGCCTGGGCCGTTCCCAGCACGACCTGTTCCTGTCCGCGGCGCAGGTAGTCCTCCATTTCCATGATGTACTGATAGCCCAGCCACGGGATCACCAGCAGAAAGCTGGACAGGAAAACCAGCTTGAAGCGGATGCCGAAAGGATTCTTGAGAACACGCGACATGAATGGTCCTGCAATGGTCAGGGGCCGGCCCGGCGCGGCCGTCGCGGGTCAGTCCGCGGAAGCCGGCATGTTCCAGCGGTAGCCCATACCGTAAACGGTCTCGATACAATCAAACGATTCATCCACCTGCATGAACTTCTTGCGGATGCGCTTGACGTGTGAGGTGATGGTACTGCCATCGACAAAGATCTTCGACTCCTGCATCAACACCTGCCGGCTTTTGACGTGACCGGGAAACTTCACCAGTGCGTGCACCATCCAGAACTCGGTGACCGTCAGAGGCACCGGCTTGCCTTCCCACTTGACGCTGAGGCGGCCGATATCGAGGGTCAGCTTGTCGCGGCGTAGCAGGTTGTCCGGCGAGGTCGGCTGGTTCAGCGCGTCCTGGCGGCGAAAAAGGGCCGCGATGCGGGCCGACAGATGAGGCAGGCTGATATCCTTGGTCAGGTAGTCATCCGCCCCCATGCGCAGTCCGCTGACCGTGTCGAAATCATTGTCCCGGGCCGTGAGAAAGATGATCGGCAGCGCATCGGACATGGATCGCAGGGACTGACACAGGGTGAACCCGCCGTCGATCTCGTTTTCCAGCCCGATATCGATGATGGCCAGGTTGGGCAGACGCAGCTGGAAGGCGTCCATCGCTTCCTGACGGTTGGCATAGGTCTGCACATCGTAGCCCTGTTTGCGCAGGACGTCGGCATAATTCTCCCGGATGGCGGCTTCGTCCTCCACGATGGCGACTCTTCGAGCCATAAGCATGCATACCCCTGATGGTTTCCGATGACTGCGGAATATAACGTATTTGCCCACGCCACGTCAGGGTTGCGAGCGGACAGGGGCCATTGCCACGATTCTGCCATAAAGTGTCAGTGGATGGCCCTTGTTGCTGCTTTGCAGGGCAATAAAGGCTATGTTTAATGGAGTCATCGGAAAAATCCACGAACAGACAGCGAGGGGGTAGGCATGAGCGTAAGAGAAACCGTCCATTCAGCGTCAGGCTCCCTGAAGCTGGTGATCGGCAACAAGAGCTTTTCCTCGTGGTCGATGCGGCCCTGGCTGCTGCTCAGGAATTTTGACATTCCCTTCGAGGAAGTCCGGGTCGAGTTGTATCAACCCAATACCGCCGAGAAACTCGGTCCGTTGTCGCCGTCACTGAAGGTCCCCGCACTGATCCATAACGACACCACGGTCTGGGACTCGATCGCAATCTGCGAATACATTTCCGAAACCCTGCTGGACCATCGCGGCTGGCCGGTCAACCCGCGCAAAAGGGCCACGGCACGCTCGGTCTGTGCCGAAATGCATTCCGGGTTTCCCCACCTCCAGCGTGACTGGCCCATGAACTGTCAGGCCTCGGTGGAGCTGTTCGAAACCGACGAGATCAGCGATGAGATCGCCCGGATCGACGCCATCTGGAGCTGCTGCCGTCGCAAGCATGGCAGCGGCGGAGAATACCTGTTCGGCCGCTTCTCGATTGCCGATTGCATGTTCGCACCCATGGCGGTCTGCTTTGATGCCTATGGTGCCGAACTGAGCGGTGAAGCGCGCCGTTATGCCGACACGCTACTGGCGAACCCGTGGGTTCGTCAGTGGGTGGAAGAAGGCCGCGGAGAGCAGCAACCCGTGGCATTGAGCGCTGTAAGCAGTATGTAGTGGTAGTGTAACCAACCCGCTTTCGTGTAGAGATGGCTCCTTTCTCCCCGCGAAGTGCACGACTTTGACGCAGGCCACCCGGCCTGCGTTTTTTTGTCCGGTACAGACCCGCGTCTGGCAGAGGCATCAGTCCAGAAGCCGTTGCCTGAACCCACGCGACCTAGCAACGGCCGCCTGTTCAAGCAGGGAACGGGTGTTTATACTGTTTTGGGTAAGAGCGGAACCAGAAATCCAACAACAGATGGAGTATCACCGCATGTTGAAGCGTATTCTGACTGCCGGTACGGCAGTGCTTGCCTGTACCGCCATTTTCACAGCCACGGCCCAGGACGGTCCCGCCCCGGAACAACAGGCGATGGCCGCCACGGAAACCCGTCAGGCTGTATTCAAGCTGTTGGGATTCCATATGGCGCCGATCAGCGCCATGGCGCGAGGAGACAGGGAGTTTGATGCCGATCTGGCCGAACGCAACGCGCTGCGCATCGCCGAACTGGCCCCGATGATTCCGGATGTCGTGGCCGCCATGGACACCCGCGATTTCGACGTGCAGACCGAGGCACTGCCGCGGATCTGGGACAACATGGATGCGTTTGAACAGGCAGCCGCCGACCTGGAAGAAGGCGCCAACACATTCGCTGAGGTGGCCGCCGGCGGTGACCGCATGGAGGTGATCGGCGCGGTACGGGCATTCGGCTCCAATTGCGGCAACTGCCACGATGACTTCCGCGTTGACGACGACTGAACCGGGTCACTGATCATCCCGCCGCTCCGTCACCTGCGTGGCGGAACGGCCGGGGTACTCAGCCTTTCCTTTACTGCAGTCCGCGAATGAAGAAAGCCGACAGGGCCTTGCGATCCTCTTCGGTGAGCTCTGCCGTGTTGTGTTCGACAACATCCCCCATGTCACCGCCCACATAGTCGCCGTCCGGCAACATCCCCAGGAACAGCAACAGCTCGAAATCTTCCTCGGTCCAGTCCGACAATGCCTGCGCGTCTATGGCCGGCACCGAGTCTCCCTCGACCAGCTCCGCACCGGCGAACTCCCGCGTCATATCCGGCACGCCCAACGCATTACGCGGGGTATGGCATTCGCCGCAGTGCCCCAGATCGCGGGCCAGATGAGCGCCACGTTGAAGCTGCGGATCATCTCCGACCGGGGCCGGCTCTTCCTGCAGCACATCGGCCATCAGATTCCAGAATCTCATCTGCCAGCGGCTGATCCAGCCGGGCAGTTCATGCTCCGGCACCTCATTCCTCACGGCCGGTCGTGACATCAGCCAGGCACCGATAGCCAGCGCCTCTTCATCACTGATGCCGGCATAGGATCGATAGGGAAAGGCGGGATAGTAGTGGACACCTTCCGGCGCCCGGCCGTGTCTCAGGGCCAGGATGAAATCCTCTCCGGACCAGCCACCGATTCCGGTGTCGTCATCCGGTGTGATGTTGGAGACATGGAACGTGCCGAATGGCGATTCCAGGGCATGTCCGCCGCTGAGGCTGTCATCGTCATCCGACTGGTTCTGGTGACAGCTGATACAGCCTCCGGCATGGACCAGATACCGGCCCTGCTCGATCGCTTCCGCCGAATCCGGCAACGAGGTCGGTGAAACCGACGGCGGGGAGGACCATTGCCAGAACAGTCCGACCACGATCACGATCAGAGCCGCGATGATGCCGTTTCTGTTCATGAACCGTCCTCCTTCCGGTTTCCGCCGGATTCCGTCGCTCAGTCCGCCCGGTTCCGGTTCGGGAGTACCGGTTTCAGTTTCTCGGCCATCTCGCGCAGACTGCGTTCGGTCTCATCCCAGTCGATGCAGGCATCGGTGACTGACACGCCGTACTCAAGCTGCGACAGATCCGACGGGATCTTCTGGTTACCGAAATGGATATTGCTTTCCAGCATCAGGCCGACAATGGAACGGTTGCCTTCCAGGATCTGGTTGGTGACATCCTTCAACACCAGCGACTGTACCGTGGGATCCTTGTTGGAGTTCGCATGACTGCAGTCGATCATGATGTTGGTACTGACCCCGCCCTTCTCCAGCTCCTTCTCCGCCTGGGCCACATGCACGGAATCGTAATTGGGACCCGAGCTGCCACCGCGCAGAACCACATGCGCATACGGGTTGCCACGAGTGGTCACCACGGATACCTGACCACTGGCGTCCACGCCCAGGAAACGATGTGGATGACTGACCGACTGCATGGCGTTGACCGCCACGGTCAGACCACCATCGGTGCCATTCTTGAAGCCCACGGCCGAAGACAGGCCACTGGACATTTCCCTGTGGGTCTGCGATTCGGTGGTCCGCGCGCCGATGGCCGACCAGGCGATCAGATCCTGCATGTACTGCGGTGAAATCGGGTCCAGCGCTTCGGTGGAGGTCGGCAGACCGATCTTCGAAATATCCAGCAGCAGCTTGCGACCGGTGCGCAGGCCCTTTTCGATCTGGAACGTGTCATCCATGTCCGGATCATTGATCAGTCCTTTCCAGCCCACCGAGGTACGGGGTTTCTCGAAATACACCCGCATGACCAGGAACAACGTGTCCTGCAGCTCGTCGGCCAGCTTCTTCAACCGGGCCGCATAGTCCAGCGCCGCATCCACATCATGGATGGAACATGGACCGACCACCACGAACAGGCGCGGATCCTTGCGATCCAGGATATCGTAGATGGTCTGACGGCCATTGCGCACGACCTCCAGGGCCTCGCCTTCCAGAGGCAGTGCTTCCTTCAGTTTTTCGGGAGTGATCAGGGTATCGAAGGATTCGACGTTAAGATCGTCCACCCGTTCCCGTGTTTCGTTCGACATGTCTCTACAACTCTCATTCGTGATGATGGTGGTCCAACCGCATACCCGCGGCAGGTGGGTCCCGATCAGACTTCGCGATACAGCTTGCGTCCGCCCTGTTCGTATTCCTCGGACATTTCCTGCATGCCCACCTCCAGCGCGTCCTCCACGCTGTTGATGTTGTTCTGCGCCGCATAGTCACGCACTTCCTGGCTGATCTTCATGGAGCAGAACTTTGGTCCGCACATGGAGCAGAAATGCGCGACCTTGGCCGAATCCTTGGGCAGGGTCTCGTCGTGATACTGCTGCGCCGTGTCCGGGTCCAGCCCCAGGTTGAACTGGTCTTCCCAGCGGAACTCGAAGCGCGCCTTGGACAGCGCATTATCACGCATCTGCGCCCCCGGGTGCCCCTTGGCCAGATCGGCCGCGTGCGCGGCGATCTTGTAGGCCATCAGGCCTTCCTTCACGTCGTGCTTCTCCGGCAGGCCCAGGTGTTCCTTGGGGGTCACGTAGCACAGCATGGCGCAGCCGTACCAGCCGATCATGGCCGCACCGATACCGGAGGTGATGTGGTCATAACCCGGAGCGATATCCGTGGTCAGCGGCCCCAGCGTATAGAACGGCGCCTCGTCACAGGCCTCGAGCTGCTTGTCCATGTTCTCCTTGATCAGGTGCATGGGTACGTGACCCGGGCCCTCGATCATGCACTGTACGTCATGCTTCCAGGCGATCTTCGTCAGTTCACCCAGCGTTTCCAGTTCCGCGAACTGGGCCTCGTCGTTGGCGTCGGCGATGGAGCCGGGACGCAGGCCGTCGCCCAGCGAGAAGGAGACATCATAGGCTTTCATGATCTCGCAGATTTCCTCGAAATGCGTATAGAGGAAACTCTCCCTGTGGTGTGACAGGCACCACTTGGCCATGATCGAACCGCCACGGGAGACAATCCCGGTCACCCGGTTGGCGGCCAGCGGCACGAAGGGCAGGCGCACGCCGGCGTGGATGGTGAAGTAGTCCACGCCCTGTTCGGCCTGCTCGATCAGCGTGTCGCGGTAGATTTCCCAGGTCAGGTCCTCGGCGACGCCGTCCACCTTCTCCAGTGCCTGGTAGATCGGTACCGTGCCGATCGGCACCATGGAGTTGCGGATGATCCACTCGCGCGTTTCGTGGATATGCTTGCCGGTGGACAGGTCCATGACCGTGTCCGCGCCCCAGCGAGCGGCCCACACCAGTTTTTCGACTTCCTCCTCGATGGAAGAGGTCACCGCCGAATTGCCGATGTTGGCGTTCACTTTCACCAGGAAGTTGCGGCCGATGATCATCGGCTCGACTTCCGGATGGTTGATGTTGAGCGGAATGATCGCACGGCCACGGGCCACTTCGTCGCGCACGAATTCCGGCGTGATATCGTCCGGAATCGAGGCCCCGAAGGACTGCCCGGCGTGCTGCGCGGCCAGCGCCGGCTGTTCGCGCATCTGCGCGCGGCTCATGTTCTCGCGGATGGCGATGTATTCCATCTCCGGCGTGACGATGCCCCGACGCGCATAATGCAGTTGCGAGACATTGGCGCCGGCCTTCGCGCGGCGAGGCTGACGGCGGTGTTCGAAACGCAGGTGCGCCGTGCCGATGTCATTCTGGCGGCGCTGGCCGTACTCGGACGTCGTTCCGGGCAACACTTCCGTATCGCCGCGCTCCTCTATCCACGGCTCGCGCAGGCCCGGCAGCCCGGCGCGCAGGTCGATGGCGACGTCCGGATCCGTGTACACACCGGAGGTATCATAGACGTTCAACGGCGGATTCTTCTCCGCCCCGTTGAAAGTGCCGGTATCCGACAGGGTGATCTGACGCATGGGCACGCGGAGGTCCGGACGGCTTCCGGAGACATACACTTTCCGGCTTTTCGGGAATGGCTGCCTGGTCTTGTCGTCCAGTGCTGTTATTCTGTCGAGAAAGTGTTCAGGGTTGGCGCTCATTTCGTCTATCCTGTGTTCGCATTTCGGGATGACCGGGAAAACGGTTCATTATGCCTCAATCCACAGTACGGTTAAACCGCAGCCCCGCGCCATCCGTAGTGGTGAGTGCCGCGGCAGACTGCGGTGACGCATTGGTGACATCACCCGACCCTGTGTAGAATGCCGGAACCCACGGGTAGCCGGACCGCTGTACAGAATACCCGCATTACTGAACAGGATAACGGACTATGGGACGCTTCATCCGCATTACAGGCCTGCTCTCGCTCTGCCTGCTGACCACAAAGCCGGTACTGGCCGACGACCTGCTTTCCATTCTGGAGCTGGCCATGCGCAACGATCCACAGCTGCGACAGGCCGAAGCTCAGCTCAACTCGGCGCAGCAGCAGGTGATCCAGGCTCGCTCCACTCTGCTGCCACGCGCCAATGCCAGCTTCTCGGAAAGCCGGGAAGCCTCCGGGCCCGCCGGGGTGGTCAGCCTGACCCCGGAGGATGCCAGCCGCCGCTACGGGGTCAATATCCAGCAGAGCCTGATCAACCTGGCCGCCTGGTACGACTACCAGGGGGCCAAGGCTTCGGACCAGGCCCAGGTACTGAACTTCCAGGCCCAGGAGCAGGAACTGATCCTGCGGGTGGCCACGGCCTATTTCGAAGTGTTGCGGGCCATCGACTTTCTGGAAACCCGACGCCAGGAAGAGGAGGCGGCGGAACGGCAGTTCGAGCAGGCCAGCCAGCGCGAGGAAGTGGGACTGGTGGCCATCACCGAGGTCTACGAGGCACAGGCGGCCTATGATCTTGCGCGCAATAACACCATTCTGGCCGAGGACGCGCGGGACAGCGCGTATGAAGCCCTGGAAGCGATCACCGGTCAACCCCACCCCAACGTGGAAATCCTCAGCGAGGATTTTCCGATCGAACCCGTGGAAGGGGCCATGACGGACTGGACCGACGAAGCGCTGAACAACAACCTCTCCCTGCTGGCCGCTGAATCAGGTGTGGAAGCAAGACAGCAGGTGGCCCGGGCGAGACGATCCGACCACCTGCCCACGGTCAGCCTGCAGGGGGGTTATAATCGCTCGGAATCCGATTCCACCGTCGGTTCTGATGGCGGTGTACGCTCCGGCGGAGCCTTTGAAGGTACGTCGGTCTCCGTCAACGTCTCCATCCCGTTGTACAGCGGTCACGCGGTCACCTCCCGCCGCCAGGCGGCCGAGTATGATGTGGTGGCGCAGCAGGAGCAGCTCAACCTGATCCGTCGCCAGACCCGGCAGGAAATCCGTAATGCCTATCGGCGGGTCAACACGGATGCCATGGTGGTGGATCAGCGCCAGCAGGCGATCCGTTCGGCCCGCTCGGCGCTGGAAGCCATCGAGGCCGGCTACGAGGTGGGTACACGGAACATCGTCGACGTGGTGCAGGCCCGGCAGCAGTTGTTCCGCGCCCTGCGTGATCATGCCGAGGCCCGCTACAATTACGTACTGGACACGCTGACCCTGCAGCAGATCACCGGCATGCTGACGCCGCAGGACATCATCGACATCAATGCCTGGCTGGAAGAAGAAGCGGCATCAGCCGCCAACGGCGACGGCGCCACTCCCTGAAGCCGCACTCACTTCCCGGCGCCCAGGGCCTTTGCCCTGGCCTGCCGGCCCGGATCGGCTTCCGGCGCGGCCCAGCCCGCCAGATTTTCCTCCACCAGTGACGCCAGTGCCTCGATATGCTCGGGACGATCATTGAGCGCGCTGATGTACTCGTAGCGCTCACCGCCAGCCTCCAGGAAGTACTCCCGGTTTTCTTCACCGATCTCCTCGATGGTTTCGAGACAGTCCGCCGAGAATCCCGGGCAGAATACCTGTACCGATTTCACCCCTTCGCCCGGCAGGGCCTTCAGCGTCTCGTCGGTGTAGGGCTTGAGCCACTCCTCGCGGCCAAAACGTGACTGGAATGTGGTCTTCCAGGCTTCATCCGGCAGACCCAGCCGCTCGGCCAGCAATCGCGAGGTCTTGTGACACTCACAATGATACGGATCCCCCTCGTGCAGATACCGCAGAGGTACCCCATGATAGGAAAACAGCAGCCGATCCGCCCTGCCACTCTGCTCCCAGTACGCCTCAATGCGACGGGCGGCCGCTTCGATGAAGGGGGGATAGTCGTGATAATGACTGATGAAACGCAGCTCCGGCAGCCAGCGACGCCGGTTGAATTCGGCGCTGATGGCATCGAAGGTGGAAGCGGTGGTGCTGGCCGAATACTGCGGATACATCGGCAGCACCAGCAGACGCCGCACACCACGCTCCAGCATGGAATCCAGCACCGAAGGGATGGACGGATTACCGTAACGCATGGCGAAATCCACCAGGACATGCTCATGACCCCGCTGCTGCAGCGCCTGTGCCAGTGCCTCCGACTGATCCCGGGTGTGGTACAGCAATGGCGAGCCGCGCTCCGTGAATACCGTGCGGTAGGCCGCCGCCGAACGTCGTGGCCGGATGCGCAGGATGACCCCATGCAGGATCAGCCACCACAGAGGGCGGGGAACCTCGACCACCCGGGGATCCCACAGGAACTGTCCCAGGTAACGGCGCAAGGCCGGTGTGGTGGGTTCGTCCGGCGTACCCAGATTGGTGATCAGCACACCGATACGCTCCGGCTCGTCATGACTGAAGTGCGGGCGTCCCCTGTATTTCATTCTGCATCCTCTTCCGGATCATTGTCCCCATCGCGTGGGGCCGTCTGTTGTTGTGCAAGCCAGCGCGCGGACAGCAGGCTCGCCACCAGGAATTGTGGTACGGACAGCAGGGTCGCGTAGATCAGTGCTATCGGCGCCATATCTCCCTCGCCACCCAGAATCACGGCAAAGACCTGACCGACCACCATGGCCATGGGCCAGCGCCACGCCCGCAGCGGGTACTTCCAGGTCACCAGCGCCACCACGGCGCACATCAGGGGCCAGCCCAGCCAGTAGTACAGCCCCGCGGTCCACGGTACCGGCTCGCCCACCATCTGACTGACCAACAGCGCAATGACCAGTCCGGCAATGCCGGACAGCCACAGCCCGGCACCGTCCCCCGGCACCCTTGTCGCCAGTTCATGGCTCATCGCTATACCCGCCCTCAGGCTGAAGTGACCCGGTCAAGGGCCTGGTCGATATCGGCAATGATGTCATCGACATGCTCGATACCGATGGACAGACGCACCAGGTCCTCCGACACGCCCGCCGTCTCCAGTTCGGCCGGACTGAGCTGACGGTGTGTGGTGGTGGCCGGATGACAGGCCAGCGACTTGGCATCCCCGATATTGACCAGACGCAGGATCATCCGCAGCGCGTCGATGAACTGTGCGCCGGCTTCCCGGCCTCCGTGGATGCCGAAACTGAGAATGCCCGAGGCCCTGCCCCCGGTGATTTTCTGGCAGACGGATTGATATTCGTTGCCTTCCAGTGCCGCGTACCTGACCCAGTTTACCTTCGGATGTTGCTGCAGATGCCTGGCCACGGTCAGTGCATTCTCGCAGTGCCGCTCCATGCGCAGCCCCAGCGTTTCAAGCCCCTGCAGGATGAGAAAGGCATTCATCGGCGACAGCGCGGCACCGGTATTCCGAAGCGGCACCACTCGGCACCGACCGATGTAGGCCGCTTCACCGAGCGCTTCCGTGTAGACCACGCCATGGTAGGAAGGGTCCGGTTCGTTGAGCATGGGGAAGCGCTTGCGGTTTGCCACCCAGTCGAATCGGCCGGAATCGATGATGATGCCGCCCACCGTGGTGCCATGTCCGCCAATGTATTTGGTCAGGGAGTGCACCACGATATCCGCGCCGTGGTCGAAACAACGACACAGGAAAGGTGTCGCCACCGTATTGTCCACGATCAATGGCACCCCGTGCCGGTGCGCGATATCGGCAAGACGCTGCAGATCGACCACATTACCCGCCGGATTGCCGATGGATTCGCAGAATACCGCTTTGGTGCGGTCATCGATCAGGCTTTCCATTTTCTCATAGTCATCAAACGAGGCCATGCGGACCTCGAGCCCCTGGGCCGGAAAGGAATGCGCGAACAGGTTGTATGTACCACCATACAGCTGACTGGTGCTGATGATGTTGTCACCCGCGGTGGCGATACACTGGATGGCATAGGTGATGGCGGCCATGCCCGAGGCCAGCGCCAATGCGCCGATGCCGCCTTCCATCTCCGCCAGGCGCTGCTCCAGCACCGCGTTGGTGGGGTTCATGATCCGTGTGTAGATGTTGCCCGCCACCTTCAGATCGAACAGGTCGGCGCCGTGCTGCGTGTCCTCGAAGGTATAGGAGGTGGTCTGGTAGATCGGTACCGCGGCCGACCGGGTGGTGGGCTCGGATTCATAGCCATGGTGCAATGCCAGTGACTCAAGTTTCATTCGTATACTCCGTTGTTGGTTCTTCCCGGCAGGCCCTCAACCAGCGCAGTTGCAGGTTGAAGGGTCCCGGTTGTCGGGCGATCAGCAGGCTGACCCGGTTCACCCGGGCCGGTACCAGGGGGTCCGCCGTGGTCAGTTGGCGACCACGGAACACCGCCCGGAACCCGGCCAGTGGCAGCACCATCGTCACCCACCGCCCTTCGGTGGTATCAAAATCGTAGCGATAGGAGACGCCATCGAAACTGTCTGCCTGCCGCAATCGCAGGCTGTACCGTCTGCCGTCTCCACAAATCCGCAGCGCTACCGCATGATAGCCGCTCAGCACGCCCGGCTCCAGCGCCCGATGCACAGAAGCAAAACCGCCGTTGTTGGCCAACGACACGGTACCGGCGAAGCGGGCCGTGCCGCCGGGAGCCGGGCGCATGGCACTGAAGGACTCGCCTCCCATGACCGGGTCATCCGTGGCAACCCATTGGCTGGCCGCCATGGTGGCAGCGTCAAACAGTGTCAGTTCCCGCGTCGATCCGTTCATGGCCGCTCCGAAGCAGTGTGTTCCTCGTGACCCGCTGCCAGCTCCGCCTGCAGGGCACGGATGGCATCATGACGGCCACCGGTCTCCGGCTCATCCAGCCATTCGGGTCGAGTCCGTGCCCGGCGCAGCGCGGTTGGCAGCACTCCTTTCCAGGGGGCTCCGGCCTCCGGGCCGCCATCCTGCCCATGCAGAGCCAGCGCCGCGGTGGCGGCATGACCCCGCCCCTCCAGGGCACGGAGCAGTTGCAATTGCCGCCAGGCCAACAGTTTCAGGATGCTGTCCCGGACGCGCAACTGCTGCTCACCTCCAAGCGCGCCCACCAGGCGGTTGCGGTAGTGACGGACGGTCTGGAAGCCGCCCCCGGCCAACGCCCCCATGGCCGTGCCCGCGCCCAGCGTAAGCCCACCGAACATCACATCCACGCCCAGACCTCCGGCGGCCCCGAAAGCGGCGCCGCCGCCAATGCGCGCACCCAGCAGTCGCAGCGTATCGGGATCGAACAGGTCGTTCTCCCAGCGCCCGTCGCGGATGGGCAGCTCGTGCAGCTCGATGTCCTCGCGGGTGAACCGGTACAGATCCAGCAAGGCTTCAAGACACTGCTGTTCCCGTTCACGGACCCGCTGATTGAGTCTGTCGGCCGCTTCGGCGAGCACGGCCTCGGCCCTGCCCCGGACCGTGGCACGATCCGCCGCCACATCCACCAGCATTTCCGCGATCAGCCCGTACGCTGCCTGTCGACGGTGACGGGCATCCTGCTCATGACTCTCGATCAGGGCCAACAGCCGTTCCCGATGGCCGTCGATCAATGTCGCCAGTTTCTCGTATAGCAGGCGCTCGCTGCCCAGCCCCGGTGCCACGGTGTCGAAACGGACGATGGCATGCAGTCCCGCTCGGGCCAATACCGTGCGCCAACGATCCTCGGCGGCCCGTTCGTCCGCCACAAAATTGAGCAGCGGCAACAGCGGCACGCCGCACCAGCTCAACAGCTCCAGTTCATCGCGGTATTTGCCCAGTATCGGGTCGCGTGCATCAATCACATAGAACGCGGCATCGCTCTGCAACAGCTGTCGCAGCACCTTGGCCTCCTGCTCGAAGCGCCCGGTCGCCCACTCAGACTGCAGAAAACGCGCAATCCGCGTGGGCCCGTCCAGGCGCTTGGCAGCCCGCACCTTCATCCCGTCCATCTGCTCCAGCAGTGCGATGGGATCCTCCAGCCCCGGCGTATCGTACAGCTCCAGTATCACCCGGCCGTTGACCAGCAGCCGGGCCATCTCCACGTGCCGGGTGGTTCCCGGACGGAACGACACCTCACCAAAGCGTCGATCACGGGTCAGGGTCCGCAACAGTGACGTCTTGCCGGTATTGGTATGACCGACCACAGCAATCCGCAAAGGCGCCCGGGCTGCGTTCACGCATCACCTCCCCGCACCAGCCATTGCCTGGCACCCGGCGCGTCCATGTATTGCATCGACGGCGCGAATCCGTTGGCAGCCAGCGTATGACGCCAGCTTTGCAGCCTTCCGGTGTCGGCCTGATCGGCATGGATCAGCCAGACGCCGCAGGCCGCACTGAATCCGCACTGTCGCAACAGCCAGTTCATCAACCCGCGATCCGGTGACAGCCTGGCGTCGACGGCGAACAACAGACGGGCCGGCCGGATGTCCTGAAGGCGTTGCTGCACCGCCTGACGACGATCCCGGTCGTCAGCCGGCCCCAGGTATTCCAGTCTGGCCACACTCCAGTCCGCGGGCGGCCAAGGGATATCATCCCCCAGCTCCGCCGCCAGCACGGCGGGCACACCGCTGGCATCCGGGTCCAGCTGCAGATCGGGAATGCCCGCCTGCATGGTGTCCGGATCCACCACGCCGCCCTGCTCGCTGGCCGGCGCCAGTCGCGTGGCCAGCACGGCCCACTCGGGGCTGTGCAGGTCCAGCCGGCAGCGTCGTACACGGAACAACAGCATGGCGGCACTGGCCAGAAGCAGGATCAGCCTGGGCAACAACCCGTAAATGACCAGGCAACCCAGCAACCACGACGACCAGATCCGGCGCAGGCTTTCGCCGCCGGCTGTCTCCGCGGCCAGCTGACTGGCCCGCACCATGCTTTCATCGGGAACCGCAAATCCGATCCGTGCCGGCAACCAGGCACTCCATTGCACGAAACGGACAAAGACATCGGAAGAAAGGATGGTGGTTTCCCAGACGAACTCGTAGGCCCGCAGGGACAGCGCGAGCAACAGCGCCAGGACGGCCGCCAGGGTATAGAGACACCAGAATCCGTGAGTCACGCTGCCCAACATCCATCGGTGCGCGTTACATTCCGTGCCCAATGAATACCAGGCTCTTGCCGCAATGCCGCGCCGCGCGCCTCCGGGCCATCGCGCCATTTGCAGCCAGCTCCGGCCCAGCGCGCCGCCGCTGGCACGACCACCAAACAACATGCCAACCAGCCAGAGGATGAGCATGAGCAGGTTCAAACCCAGCAGCGCCGCCAGCGTCCAGATGATATTGACGCTGCGCTGGCCATCACCCAGCACGGCGAGCGCGGCTCCGAATCCGGTGAAAACGGCTATCAACGCCAGGCCGGCCAGTCCCCAGCGCAATCCGGTGCGCCACTGCTGCACGGCCTCGCCCAGACCAATCCGCTCCGCCAGCACCTGTGCCCGGCGCACGATCCGTTGTTCCACCGGATCCTTGCCGTCCAGCAGGTGATCGACTTCCCGGCTGTCATCCAGGCGCCCGTGACGGCGTTCATGCAGGCGGACCGCTTCCGCGATCCAGCGGCCGGTGAAGGAAGGTTTCCCTGTCGATGCCCTGGACTCAGCCAATCGGATTCCTGCCCGTTGAAAGAAAATGATCCGGCATTCTACCAGCACGGCACGGGTGGTGCATGACTCCCGACTGGCCAGAGCAGCTCACGGCCCTGTCAGTAATACTCTTGAGTTTGCAGCGGCGCTTGCATAGCATGAAGAGGATGAATACACATGTCGCTCATGACAGGCCGGATCGGAAATTTTTCACGCCGCGTGCACTGGCCTGGTTACTGGTGACTACCGCTTTCTGGGCGTTGCTCAGTGGCAACAGCGGGTGGTACGTGGGGCTTCCCGTTATTCTGGTGGCAACAGCTACCGCAACGATGCTCGACACCCGTCCATGGAGCCTGCGTCCGCAATACATCCCCGCCTTCGCACTATTCTTCTTCTACAACTCCCTGCTGGGCGGTTGGGACGTGGCCCGTCGCGCGCTTCGCCCCGGCATGCCCATGGACCCCGCGTGGAGACACTACACATTGCACACCGAAGATCCGGGTGTGCGTCTGGCACTGTCCGCCATCGTGGGGCTGCTCCCCGGCACCCTGGCCTCCCACATCGAGGGCGATACCCTCCATATCCATCTGCTCGACTGCAATTCGCGCTGGAGCGACACAGTAGGCGCGTTGGAATCGCATCTGATACGGGTGTCCGGCGGCGGGAGAGCACCATGATGAGCGCCCTGGCCGCGCTATTGCTACTGACCGGCCTTGCTGCCATGTGGCGCCTGCTTCACGGCCCGCACATGGCTGACCGACTGCTGTCCGTGCAGATGCTGGGCACCACGTCGATCGGTCTGCTACTGGTCATGGCCGAATGGCTTTCCGAAGACCACTGGCGGGACGTGGCACTGGTACTGGCACTACTCGGCGCCGTCATCAGTGCGGCCCTCGTGCAACTGCTCAGACCGGCAAGGAAACGGGAGAACCGCTGATGCTGCTGTCGCTTGAGATACTGAGAATCGCTCTGCTCGCTGGAGGCCTGTTCTTTTTTGTCACCGGCGCCCTGGGATTGCTGCGCTTCCCTGACACCTATACCCGACTGCATGCCGTGACCAAGGCGGACAACGTAGGCCTGGGCTTGTTGGCGGCGGGCCTGGCGATGTCGGCGGCAGACTGGCACAGCACCGCCATGCTGCTCGTGATCTGGCTCTTGGTGATGGCCTCCGGTGCCACCAGTTGCCAGTTGCTGGCGCGCTACCACCGGGAGCAGGTCGCTCAGGAGACGTCCCATCATGTGGATGGCTGAAGTCGTGCTGGATGCCACGTTGATCGCGCTACTGTTTGCCGCTGCCTACGGTGCACTACATGGTCGCCACTCGGGCGCGGCCATTGCCCTGTTTGCCGGCTTCGGCATGGTCCTGGCCCTGGTCTGGGCACGACTGGGCGCGCCGGACCTGGCCCTTGCGGAAGCGGCGATCGGTGCCGGTCTCACTTCAGCCCTTCTGCTCCGTGCCGCCTCGATCACCACAGACGATGTGGTCCGCGTCGCGACACCACGGCTGATGCTTTCCTGGTGCTTTGTGGCGATCGTGTTTCTCTGGCTGGCCATACAGGTACTGACGTTGACCGCAACAGACTCGGGAGCCGACCTGACCGGCATGGTCAATGACCGGCTGTCGGACAGCGGCGTGACGCATCCGGTCACCGCCGTACTGCTCAACTTCCGGGCCTGGGACACGCTGCTGGAGCTGCTGGTGTTGCTGCTGGCATTGCTCGGCTTCCGGCAGGTCGCCCGATTCAACCGCCATCCGTATGACGCCGACCGACACCCGACTCCCTGGCCATTGCTCAAGGCATGGTCCCGACTCCTCACCCCGTTGTTGGTGGTGACGGGCGGCTATCTGCTGTGGCGGGGAAGCAGCGCTCCGGGTGGCGCCTTTCAGGCCGGTGCGGTGCTGGCCACCGCCCTGGTGTTGCTGCGGCTGAGCGATCAATTACCTCCATTTCACTGGTCCCTGTGGCCAGTACGACTGGCTGCGCTGATCGGCACATTGCTGTTCATCACCGTGGCGATGGCAGGCCTCGTAGTGCACGACAACTGGCTGGAGTATTCCGCCAGTGACGCGAGTCTTTTGATACTGGTGATCGAAACGGTGGCCACCGTATCGATTGCCGTGACATTGGCCTTTCTGGTGGCCGGAGAAGAGGAGGACATCGCCCAGTGACTGACGTGACTCTCTACCTGCTCACTGGATCGGGACTTTTTGTGCTTGGCCTGCATGGGCTTTTGATACTACAGAGTCTTTTGCGCCGCATAATGGCAGTCAATCTGATGGGCAGCGGTGTGTTTCTGGTGATGACGGCGCTGGCGGCACGACAGCCGGAACCGGATCCGGTGCTTCACGCACTGGTGGTCACGGGGCTGGTGGTCTCCATCAGCGCCACCGCATTGGCATTGCGACTGCACGGCGCGTTACAACGGCATGGCGAGGATACCCCGAAGTGATCGCGGCGCTCACCAGTCTGGCCTCTCCACTGGTCATGGGCCTTGTATTGTTGCTGGCAGGCCCGTGGCATATCCGAAGATATGGAGGATACCTGACGCTATCGACGACGCTGATCAGTGGCATGACGGCATGGATCGCGTTACGGACCACACTGGATGATTCGCAACAACAGATGCTGCTGGGAGGATGGGAAGAAGGTCTCGCCATACGCCTGGAGCTGACCTCCCTTTCAGCGCTTCTGTTATTGTTCACGGCACTGATCCACGGACTGGTCGGACTGTATGCGCTGTTCTCGAGGCGTGGCGTAAGTCACGCCTACTGGCCACTGTCCTGCCTGCTGCATGCCACTCTCTGCGCGCTGTGGTTGTCCGGCGATCTGTTCAACCTGTATGTGACACTGGAGCTGTTGGGCCTGGTCTCCGTCGCTCTGCTGGCACAGTCCGGGCCCCGGGCCTGGCAACCAGCGTTCAACTACCTGCTTCTGTCTCTGGCCGCCTCGCTCTGCTATCTGCTGGGTGTGGCCATACTCTATGGTCAACACGGACTGCTGGACATCAGCCTGCTGGCTGATGTCACCAACAACGACGGTGCCACCCGACTGGCCCTGATGTTGATGACCGGTGGCCTGATGGTGAAGGCGGCCATGTGGCCATTGCACGGCTGGCTTCCCGCTGCCCATGCCAGCGCGCCCACGGCGGTCAGCGCATTGCTGTCGGCGTTGGTGGTCAAAGGACCGCTGTTCATCCTCTGGCGCCTGTGGAGCGAAGTGGCACCCATCGAGCTGGCGCAGCAGTCCGGACCGCTGTTCGCGGCAGCCGGCATTGCCGCCCTGATCGGTGGTGGATACTCGGCATTGCGCAGCCCCTATATCAAGACCATCGTGGCCTACTCGACCGTGGCGCAGCTCGGGTATGCCATGATGGCACTGGGACTGCTTCTGTCCTGGCAACACCCGCAGATGCATGTGGCTCTCTGGTTGTTTGTCATCGCCCATGGTCTGGCCAAGACGTCGATGTTCCTGGCGGCGGGAGAGATCCAGAACACGCTGGGCACCCGAAGAATCAGTGGGCTGCGCGGCGCCACGCAGACAGCACCGATCGCCATGTTCGCCTTTGCTGTCGCCGGCGGCAGCCTGATCGGGCTACCGCCCAGTGGTGGCTTTCTGTCTAAATGGGTGCTTCTTGGCCCCCTGCTTGCCGACCCGTGGAACTGGCCCTGGGCCGCGGGCATATTCCTGGGCACACTGGTATCCGCCGCCTATGTGTTCCGGGCCGTGTCCATGGCCTTCGATCGGGTACATATCAAGCGTACCAACCTTGATCCCGACTACCTCGCGCACTGGCTGGCCCTGCTGCCGGCGCTGCTGGTATGGGCCATGGCATTGAGCGGAAACTGGCTGGTCCAATGGCTGGCGGGAGGCGCCATATGATTCCGCTGGAATGGAACAACCTTCTGCCCCTGCTGATCATGCTCAGTTCACTCGTCCCCGGCCTGTTGATCTTCTCCACACGGGAGGAACAACAGACGCTGCGTACCGTATTGAACCTGTCTGGCGTGATCCTGAAGCTGTTGCTCGTGGCACTGATGCTGTATGGCGTCAGCCAGGGGCAGGAGTTCCGTTTTCAGCTGCCGTTCCTGGCACAGGCGCCGATGGTGCTGCACGGCGACGCACTGTCGTTGCAGTTCATCACACTATCGGCGGTATTGTGGCTGGCCACCACCATTTACGCCATCGGCTACCTGGAGGACTCGCCGCTGCGCGCCCGTTTCTTCGGCTACTTCAGCCTTTGCGTCAGCGCCACCGTCGGCGTGGCACTGGCCGGCAATCTGGTCACTTTCCTGCTGTTCTATGAACTACTGACACTGGCCACCTTTCCGCTGGTGGTTCATCGCGGCACGCCGGAAGCCATCCGGGCCGGTCGGGTCTACCTGACGTACACGCTGGCCGGTGGAACGGTGCTGTTGATGGGCATCGCTCTGCTGCACTCGGTGCATGGCACACCGGATTTCACACCGGGCGGTTATCTGGACGACCCGGCATTGGACAACGCATTGGCATTGCGGGTCGCCTTCCTGGCAATGATTGCGGGACTGGGGGTAAAAGCCGCACTGGTACCATTGCACAGCTGGCTGCCGCGCGCGATGGTGGCTCCAGCCCCGGTAAGCGCGCTGTTGCATGCAGTGGCTGTGGTGAAGGCGGGAGCCTTTGGTATCATCCGTGTGGTATATGACGTGTTCGGCATCGAAATGTCAACGCGACTGTCCCTGACACCGGTACTACTGGCACTGGCCGCCGTGACCATAGTGTATGGTTCCCTGCGAGCGCTGCAGCAGACAGATCTGAAGAAACGCCTTGCCTTTTCCACGGTAAGTCAGGTGTCGTACATAACACTCGGGGTGGCACTGGCGGGCCCGCTGGCGGCCATCGGCGGCGTAGTACACCTGGTGCACCAGGGACTGATGAAGATCACCCTTTTCTTCTGTGCCGGTATTTTTGCTGAAACCCTGGGCATCCATGACATCCGGCAGATGAATGGCGTTGGCAGACGCATGCCCTGGACCATGACGGCTTTCACGGCCGGTGCCTTGGGCATGATCGGCGTACCACCGATGGCCGGCTTCATCAGCAAATGGTATCTCGGGATCGGAGCACTGCAGGCAGGACAGGACTGGGTGCTGGCATTGCTGCTGTTGTCCGGCCTTCTGAATGCCGCCTATTTCCTGCCGGTGATCTATCGCGGCTGGTTCGGAGAGCCCTCCAGGGCGCAGTGGCAACGCCGGATCTGGCCGGGACAGAGGCTTGAGACACATTGGATGTTGCTGATTCCCGCCGTGTTCACGGCAGTGCTGGCACTTCTATCCGGCGTGTTCGCTGGCAGCCTGCCCAGCCCACTGGGTTGGACGGAAGTGATCATCACCAGGGAGTTCGCCCGATGAGTCAAGTCTGGCTGTTGATACCCTCCGCTCCGCTGCTGGCGGCCCTGGTTTTGTTGTTATTCGGCCAGCGAGCCCGACATGTGCTGTGGCTGAGCGCATCACCCGCGCTGCTGATCGCGGCACTGCCGCCGGAAGTCCTGCAACCGGACTTTCTCTGGCCGGCCGCCAGTTGGGGTCTGGAGACCATGCTGCAACGAGGGCTGCTGGGCGGCAGCGCGCTGCTGTGGCTATGCGCGGGGCTATTCAGCCTGTCCAGGTTGCAGGAGGATCCCCGGAGACTTGCCTATCAACAGTTCTGGTTGCTGAGCCTGAGCGGCAACCTGCTATGGCTGATCGCCGGCGACGCCCTGAGCTTCTATGTCGGTTTCTCCCTGATGAGCCTTGCCGCGTGCGGATTGATCGTGCATGAACGAACCACGCCATCCAGACAGGCGGCACGTCTGTATCTGCAGATCGCCATGACCGGTGAATTGCTGCTGTTCACCGGCATGATGCTGGCATGGCACGAATCCGGAGGCAGTTTTCTGTTCGCCACCTGGAGGGAGGCGCAGTTCAGCTCGCCCACTCTGCTCTGCCTGATCATCGGTCTGGGGCTCAAGGCCGGTTTCTGGCCATTGCATGTCTGGTTACCCCTGGCCCACCCGGTAGCGCCGGCTGGTGCCAGTGCCGTATTGTCAGGTGCCATGATCAAGGCCGGCATTGCCGGTCTGTGGTTGATGCTCCCCACCCAGAGTGTATTGTTACAACAATGGAGCCTGCCCCTGTTGTGGCTGGGGCTGACCGGCCTGTTCTATGGTGCCATGCTGGGTCTGCTGCGTCGCGATACCAAGGAAGCGCTGGCATTCTCCTCGGTCAGTCAGATGGGTTACCTCCTGTTGATCACCGCCATGGCCTGGCATGAACCGGAGATGCGTCCCGTGCTGATGACAGTAGTGACCCTCTATGCAGTCCATCACGGGTTTGCCAAGGGGTCCTTGTTCATGGCGGCGGAACTGCTGAAGACGGCGTGGCCCGGTCACATGGCAGCACGGCTGGCCCTGTCGGCCGGTCTGTTGCTGCCCGCCCTGGCAATCGGCGGCTTTCCCTTCACCAGTGGTGCAGCCGTCAAAACCGCATTGAAGGACCAGCTGGAACCCGCCGGGCTGGAGCACTACAGCCTTGTGCTGCAGTTCGGCGCGATCGCCTCCACCCTGATCATGCTGCGGGTTCTGTGGACGCTCCGTTCGCTGGCCACCAGTGCACCTGATGCCACGCCATCGCGATTCCGGTTGACCGGATGGGCGATACCCGCCAGTGCTTCGGTGTTGCTTCCCGTGCTGAACCCGACCATGCGGGATGCGCTGATGGACTCTTTGCCCCTGTACCGACTCCTGAATCTCACCTGGCCGGTACTGCTGGCCTTTGCACTGGCCCTGCCGGCCGTGATCCTGCAATGGCGACTTCCGGATGGGCTGGTCCGGCTACACTCGCCCGCTCTGTACGTGTCGCTCCGACTACGAAGGTGGCTGCAACGACCAGCCGCCGTGCCAGCACCGGATCCCGAGCAACTGCCGCCGCGCAGAACCCGGGCACTGGAGCGACGCTGGAACCGTTGGTGGCCACACAATGCGATCAGCAGTACCATCTGGTTACTGCTGGCCGTACTGCTGGTCGGCAGCCTGTTCATGAACTGATAAGAAGGCGATCTGCATGGCGACACTGACGTTTCACGGCGCGGCACGGGAAGTGACCGGCTCCTGTCATCTGCTGGAATCACCAGCCACGGGCCGGGTACTGCTGGACTGCGGTATGCACCAGGGCGGTGATGCAGTCGAACGTGTTGGCGAGGAAAAATTCCCCTTCAATGCCTCCGAACTCGATGCCGTGATCCTGTCACACGGCCACCTGGATCACTCCGGACTGCTGCCGCTGCTCATCGCGGAAGGGTATCGGGGTCCCATTTACTGCACCGACGCCACCCGCGGGCTTCTCCGCATCCTGTTGGAAGACGCGTATGGTCTGTACGAACGTGACCTGGAACGGCAGAACCTGAAGCGCAAGCGCAGCGGCCGGCCGCTACTCAGTCCGACCTACACCGAACGCGACGTGGCCC
>JBNJGU010000011.1:0-28263 GCA_051747985.1 Pseudomonadota bacterium
TTCCATGGAGGTCAACCGGTGGCGCCGGATCACCGCCGCCAGTTGCTCCTGGGGCACTGCCAGCAGATCACGCCCGGTCTGCTTCTGAACGGCATCGACGTCCAGCATCGCGTCCCGGGCCAGCAGGACCTGCAGGCAGCCGGACCGGTCCTGAAACAGGACATTGCGGACAGGGCCCGGAACGGATTCATTCTTGTGCATGGGGCTTCCCCGCGGCGGATATGAGTGGACCGGCGACGGAACCGGTAATCGGCACAGTGAAGTATATCGGACAATGCCGGAAAAAGTTCAGGTGCCAGATGCATCTTCATTGAGATCAGACATTGCCGTACAGTTCTCTGTCTCCCAGCCAACGACGGATCAACGGATCAACGTGTCCCGGATATTCATGCAACAGGCGGTCCGCGGGAGTCAGTGTCAGGGCCAACAGTTCTCCATCACGCTCCAGATCCGCCACGCGGAAATCCATCAGCCCGGTCTGTCTTGTGCCCAATACCTGACCCGGACCACGCAGCCGCAGGTCCTCCTCGGCAATATGGAATCCGTCATTGCTGTCGCGCATGATCATCAGCCGTTCACGGCCGGCTTCCGACAGCGGTGTCTGGTACAACAGGATACAGTGACTGGCCTGACGGCCGCGTCCGACACGACCCCGTAGCTGGTGCAGCTGGGCCAGCCCCAGTCGCTCCGGGTTCTCGATGATCATGACGCTGGCATTGGGGACATCCACGCCGACCTCGATGACGGTGGTGGCCACCAGCAGCTGGAACCCACCACTCTTGAACGCTTCCATGACCCGGGTCTTGTCGGCCGGTTTCATGCGTCCGTGCACCAGGCCGATCCGCAGTTCCGGCAATTGCTCCGAAAGCTGTTCCGCGGTGGCTTCCGCGGCCTGACACTGCACCGCCTCCGATTCCTCGATCAGCGTGCAGACCCAGTACACCTGGCTGCCACGGCGGCAGGTGTCACGGATGCGTTCGATCACCTGCTCACGCCGTTCGCTGGAGATCACCACGGTATTGACCGGGGTTCGCCCCGGCGGCAGTTCGTCAATGACACTGACCTCCAGATCGGCGTAGGCGCTCATGGCCAGTGTCCGTGGAATGGGTGTGGCGGTCATGACCAGCTGATGCGGTAACCGTCGAGTGTCCGCGACGGCTCCTTTCTCCCGCAGCGCCAGGCGCTGATGGACGCCGAAGCGGTGTTGCTCATCGATGATCACCAGGCCCAGGCGATGGAACTGTACGTCATCCTGGAAAAGGGCATGGGTGCCCACCACCACCTGTGCGGTGCCATCGGCGATCAGGGACAACTGCTGGTCGCGGCGCCGGCCCTTGACCCGGCCGCTGAGCCAGCCGACCTGCAGGCCGAGTGGCGTCAACCATTCCGAGAAACTGATGAAATGCTGCTCGGCCAACAGTTCAGTGGGTGCCATGATTACTGCCTGGTGATCGTTTTCCACCACCTGCAGTGCGGCCAGTGCCGCGACCACGGTCTTCCCGGAACCGACATCCCCCTGCAGCAGCCGCAGGCCCGGTACGGGGTCGGCGAGATCCCGGCTGATGTCATGGAGCACGCGCTGCTGCGCCGCCGTGAGCGGAAAAGGCAGGTGGTCCAGTAATTGCCGTGTCAATCGGTTGCGACCGGGCAGGGCGGCTGCCGAAAACTGCCGTGCCTGCTGGCGGATACGACGCATGCTGAGGCGATGGGCCAGAAGCTCTTCGAAGGCCAGTCGTTGCTGGCTGGGGTGCCGGCCCTGTTCCAGCAGTTCAATGCGGGCGTCCACGGGGGGCTGGTGCACGTACTGAAGGGCCCGGGTCAGGGAGAAATTCAGCCCCGGAGGACAGAGGGCTTCCGGTAACCACTCCTGCAGGGTATCGCCCTGTCGGGACAGACGTTCCAGTGCCTGCTTCATCAACGCCCGGAGACGGGTCTGCTGCAGCCCCTCAGTGGCCGGATAGATGGGTGTGAGCCGATCCTCGACGGGCTGTCCGGCACTGGCGTCCTGGTATTCGGGGTGGTAGATCTCGTAGCCGCTTTTACCAGGCCGGATTTCGCCATGACAGCGCAATCGCGCGCCGGGCTGCAGGCGCTGGCGCTGGGCGGAAGAGAAATAGTAGAAGCGCAGGCCGATCATGCCACTATCGTCCCGCAGTCGACAGAACAGGCTGCGACGTCGTCCGAGATCCACTCCGGCGCTGACCAGTTCGCCCTCCACCATGACATCCTGCCCCTGCCGTACCTGGCCGATGGGCGTGATCCGTGTGCGGTCCTGGTAGCGCAGTGGCAGGTGGAACAACAGGTCCTGTACGGAGTGGATGCCCAGCCGGGACAGGCGGTCCCGCAGTCCGGGGCCAACCCCTTTCAACGTGGTGACCGACTGGTCGGCCAGACCGGGTTCCGGGCTCACAACACCATGATCGCGTCGATTTCCACGGCGGCGCCTTTCGGCAGACCGGCGACCTGGAGGGTGGAGCGGGCCGGGTACGGGGTGTCGAAGCGCTCGGCCATGATTTCGTTCACAGTGGCAAAGTCACCCAGATCGGTCAGGTAGATGGTGATTCTGGCCAGGTCGTCCAGGCCGCCGCCGGCCGCCCGTGCCACCGCCTGCAGGTTGTCCAGTACCTGCCGGGTCTGCGCCTCGATACCGCCGGAGACCAGGTTCATGCTGGTCGGGTCCAGGGGGATCTGGCCCGACAGGTAGACCGTGTTGCCGTTGCGGACCGCCTGCGAATACGGGCCGATCGCCTCGGGAGCTTCGCGGGTGGAGATGGTGTCGCGTTCACTCATGAGTCCGGCAGTCCTCCGTTCTGTAACCGGTGGCGTTCATGCATCAACGATTCCGGGGCAATGTGGCTGCGCATCGGCTTGACCACCTTGCGGCTCTTGACCCGGGTGACCTTTTCCACCGGCTTGATCAGACGGATATGGCGCATCACGCGGGCCAGGTGAATGCGGTTGCGGACATTCAGCAACAGATTGACGATGCTGAAGCGGGAGTCGCGCTCGACCGTGCTGATTTTCTCGATATTGGCCTCGGCCCGGGTGATGGTGTTGGCCAGTGTGGCGATGATGCCGCGTTCATTTTCCAGTTCCACCCGGATTTCCACCGCGAACTCCCCGTCGACGTCCGGATCCCAGCGCACGGAGACGCACTTGTCCGGGTCGTGACGGATCTCGGCGATGTTGTTGCAGCCGTCGGTATGGATGACCATGCCGCGTCCGGAACTGATATGGCCGACGATGGGGTCACCGGGAATGGGGTGGCAGCAACGGGCGTAGCTGAGCACCATGCCTTCGGAACCCCGGATCGCCAGTGACCCGTGTTTGGCCTCCTTGCCACCGCGGGGCGCCTCGTCCTCTTCGTGGACGAGATCCGGCAACAGTTGTCGTGCCACGCGGAACGCCATGCGGTTGCCCAGTCCGATATCCTCCAGCACCGTGTTGAAGGTCTCGATCTTCATGTCTTCCAGCGTGGCGTGGATCTGATCCGGGGACACCTTGTCCAGGTGTGTGCCGTAGCTGGCCAGGACCTTGTTGAGCAGTCGTTTGCCCAGAGCCACCGATTCGGAGTGGCGCTGGTTCTTGAGGAAATGGCGGATGTTACTGCGGGCCTTGCCGGTGACGACAAAGCTGAGCCACGCCGGGTTGGGCTGGGCACCGGGCGATGTGATGATTTCAACGGTCTGGCCGCTTTCCAGTGGTTCACTGAGCGGCGCCAGCCGCCGGCTGATCCGGCAGGCCACGCAGGAATCACCGACATCAGTATGCACAGCATAGGCGAAATCCACGGCGGTGGAGCCGGCCGGCAGTTCCAGGATGCGGCCCTTGGGCGTGAACACATAGATCTCGTCCGGGAACAGGTCGATTTTCACATTCTCGATGAATTCCAGCGAATTGCCGGCATTCTGCTGCAGTTCCAGCAGCCCGTTGACCCATTGCCGCGCCCGCAGGTGGGCATTGCTGGGCCGGTCATCGGCGGATTTGTACAACCAGTGCGCAGCAATGCCGTTGTTGGCCATCGCTTCCATTTCCTCGGTGCGGATCTGGATCTCGATGGGCACCCCGTGCATGCCGAACAGTACGGTATGCAGGGACTGGTAGCCGTTGGCCTTGGGAATGGCGATGTAGTCCTTGAAGCGTCCTGGCACCGGCTTGAACAGATTGTGGACAGTGCCCAGGACACGATAGCAGGTGTCCACCGAATCGACCACGATACGGAAGGCGTACACGTCCATGATCTCCGAGAACGACTTGCGCTTGGTGCGCATTTTCTCGTAGATGCTGTACAGGTGCTTTTCCCGGCCGATGACCCGGCCCGGCAGATTTTCGCGCTCCAGGCAGGCCTCGATCGAATCCTGGATCTGCCCGACGATTTCCCGTCGATTGCCGCGGATCGCCCTGACCGCGGCGGAGATGCGGTCGGCCCGCATGGGATAGAGGGCCTCGAAACCGAGGTCCTCGAATTCCACCCGGACGGCATTCATGCCGAGCCGGTTGGCGATGGGTGCGTAGATATCGAGGGTCTCGCGGGCTATGCGGCGCCGTTTTTCCGGACTCAGGGCGTCCAGGGTGCGCATGTTGTGCAGGCGGTCGGCCAGTTTGACCAGGATGACCCGCAGATCACGGGCCATGGCCAGTGCCATTTTCTGGAAGTTCTCGGCCTGGGCCTCGGCCCGGCTGTTGAAGCTGATCTTGTTGAGTTTGCTGACCCCGTCCACCATCTCGGCGACGCTGGCGCCGAACTGGTTCTTGACCGCGGTCTTGCTGATGCCGGTGTCCTCGATCACGTCATGCAGCATGGCCGCCATCAGGCTCTGATGGTCCATGTGCATGTCTTTCAGGATCGCGGCCACCGCCAACGGGTGGGTCACATAGGGTTCACCGCTGCGCCGGAACTGACCATCATGCGCCTGTTCCGCGTAGAAATAGGCACGTCGTATCTGGTTGACCTGCTCGCTGTCGAGGTACTGCGAGAGGTCGGTGGCCAGGCTGTCGATGCTTTCGGCTGCGGCGGCTGTCACAGGCCGGATGTCCTCCCGGTTTTCAGGCGCGAGGGTGCGCCATCACAGATCGTCTTCGTCCGGTGCCGCTCCGACGCCCGGAGTCGCGGGAGTGGTGTTCTCCTCTTCCGGTACCAGGGCACCCATCATCGCGGCAGTGGCACTCAGGTCCGCTTCCGGCAGTTCCCGCGCCGGTGTCGGCCGGGTGATCAGAATGGAACGGTCCACCAGCCCTTCGGCGATCTCGCGCAACGCGATCACGGTGGGTTTGTCGTTGTCCTCCGGAACCAGCGGTTCCTTGACACCATTCTGGAGCTGACGGGCGCGCTGGGCTGCCATCATCACCAGCTGGAAGCGGTTGTCCACCTTGTCGAGGCAATCTTCGACGGTAATACGGGCCATAGTCGTCTTTCCTGTGCAATGAACCCCCCGGACGGTTGACCGGGAGTCTACAAAAATCGGAGTCAGTCAATCAGACCGGACAGTGTACTGAATTTGTGCAGAAAATGCATGCGGATTGCGTGTTTGCACCCTGTTGCGTCGGGGTTCAGCCTTGACCCAGCAGCTCCTCCAGCAACGGGGTGTTGTTGGCCAGCTGCTGATCGCGTTCCAGACGGGCGGCGCGGACGATGGCGCGAAGATCTTCCAGCGCGGTGTCGAACACCTCGTTGATCACCAGGTAGTCCGCCTCGCGGTAATGCGAGATCTCATCACGGGCCTGGCGCATCCGACCGGCAATGGTGTCGGCATCATCCTGGCCACGCTGGCTGAGACGTTGCTCGAGTGTCGCCAGCGAGGGCGGCAGGATGAACACGCTCTTGGTCGGATCGACCTGGCGTCTGACCTGGGCGGCTCCCTGCCAGTCGATTTCCAGAATCACGTCGCGTCCCCGGGACAGCTGTTGTTCCACCCACGGCCGCGAGGTGCCATAGAGGTTGCCGAACACTTCGGCCGATTCCAGGAACTCGCCACGTTCGCGCATGGCCAGGAACGTGTCGCGATCAACGAAGTGATAATTGATGCCTTCACGCTCACCGGGGCGCTGTGGCCGGGTCGTGTGGGACACTGAAACGAACAGGGACGGATCCCCGTCATCCAGCAGTGCGTTCACCAGACTGGTCTTGCCTGCGCCGGAAGGGGCCGAAATGGTGTATAGCGTGCCTCGAGCCATGACTGTGGGGACATCCTCTCCATGGGTGGTCGATGACTATACGGCAAGCTTTACCGGGCTGTCCACAGAACGGGATTGTAGCGCCCGCAGTCGCTCGCCGAACCGCAGAAATTCCTCGCGTCGGGGCGAGCGGGCGCGCCACATAATGCCGATGGTGCGATGGACCTCGGGGTCACTGAAGCTTCGTGTGACGATGCCGGCCTGCGTCGTCACGCCCGCATTCAGGGCTATCCGTGGTATCAGTGTCAGGCCGATCCGACTGGCCGTCATCCGGATCAGGGTATCCAGACTGGAGGCGCGTCCGGGCACGGAGACTTCGTCCAGCGTCAGACGGCAGGCCTCGAGTGCATGATCCCTCAGGCAGTGACCGTCCTCCAGTAATAACAGATCCTGTCCCTTGAGATCGCCGATATGCAGCTCCGGGGTGTCGACGAGGGGATGGTCGGGAGGGCAGGCAAGCAGCAACTCATCATTGAACAGTGGCAGGCTTTCGGTGCGCTCGGTCGGGCAGGGCAGCGCCATCAGCAGAAGGTCCAGCTCGCCGGAAGCCAGGCCTTCCACCAGTCGCGCACTGACCGCTTCGCTGACATACAGGCGGGTTCCCGGCTGTGACTGTCGCAGGGCAGTGAGTGCATCGGGCAGCAGGAAGGGGGCGATGGTCGGGATCATTCCCAGTCGCAATTCGTTATTGCACGGATGGCGCGCGGCTTCGGCCGCCGCCATCAGGTCCTTGACCTCGCACAGGATGAGTCGGGCGCGTCGTACGAGGTTGTCCCCGGCACTGGTAAGCAGTACCCGGCGGCTGCCGCGCTCGACCAGTGTCACACCGAGCGTCTGCTCCAGTTCCAGCATGGCTCCGCTCAATGTGGACTGGGAGACGTTGCAGGCGTTGGCGGCTCGTCCGAAATGCAGATGATCGGCGATGGCGCAGAGGTACTGCAGTTGTTTCAATGTGGGCTGTCGCGGCATTTCGGAATCGGATCCACCAATGAATATGACTTTCATTATCTGTCGAACAGATCGAAGGCGTCATGACGTGGATCAACGCTCGCGCCCCTGAACGCGGCAATCACGATGACGTATAATCGGACGATCATTTCCGACTGAAAGGACGGGAGCACCATGTCCCCGAGCGAAGTACGTCTGACCGAATACAGCCACGGAGCCGGCTGCGGCTGCAAGATCGCCCCCGGCGTCCTGGAGACGATTCTGCGTTCCACCCGCGAGTTCGCGCCGGATCCCAGATTGCTGGTCGGGAACAGCAGCAAGGATGATGCGGCCGCCTGGGATGCGGGTGACGGACAGGTCATCCTCAGCACCACGGATTTTTTCATGCCCATCGTGGATGACCCATTCGACTTCGGTCGTATCGCCGCGACCAACGCCATCAGCGATATTTATGCCATGGGCGGCGAACCGGTCATGGCCATCGCCATTCTCGGATGGCCGGTGGATCGACTGCCGCCGGAAGTAGCGAGGGAAGTGGTCGATGGCGGACGACAGGCCTGTTCCGATGCCGGGTTCATGCTGGGAGGCGGCCACAGCATCGACTCCCCGGAGCCGATTTTCGGTCTGGCCGTCACCGGGCGCGTGGCCAGGGAGCGACTCCAGCAGAACAGCAGTGCCACGCCGGGGTGCCAGCTGTTCCTGACCAAGCCACTGGGCATCGGGGTGCTGACCACGGCGCAGAAGCAGAAGAAGCTGGCGGAGGCGCATCGCCACCTGGCCCGCGACCTGATGTGCCAGCTCAACCGGGTTGGCCCTGCCGCGGCCGGTATCGCGGGCGTGCGGGCCATGACCGACGTGACCGGATTCGGATTGCTGGGGCATCTGCTGGAGATCTGTCAGGGCAGTGACGTGGACGCGATCATCAATGTGGACGCGGTCCCCGTGCTGGATCCGGTGCCCGGGTATATCGAACAGGGCTGCATTCCGGGGGGTACGGGGCGCAATTTCGACAGCTATGGCCGGCACGTTGCCGCGATGGACCCGGCCACACAGGCGCTGCTCTGCGACCCGCAGACCAGCGGTGGCCTGTTGATCGCGGCCGAACCCGGTGCGCGGGGCGCCGAGGCCCTGCGGCAGCTGTTGCGCGGGGAAGGACTGTATGCGGAACCGCTGGGTGAGCTTGTGCCGCGTGAGGGCGCCGCCCCCGGAATACGGTTGGTGTGACATGCCGGAACAGTGTACCGACAGGGAGGATTATCGGAATCTGCTATTGCGCGCGGTGCCGATGATTGACACGCGGGCGCCAGTGGAGTTCGAGAAGGGCGCCATGCCCGGAGCCGTGAATCTGCCGCTGATGACCGATGACGAGCGGGCACGGGTGGGCACCTGTTATAAAAAGGAAGGCCAGGCAGCGGCCATTGCCCTGGGACATGAGCTCGTCAGCGGCGCGGTCAAGGAACAGCGAGTGAAGGCCTGGATCGATTTCGCCAGACAACATCCGGACGGCGCACTCTACTGTTTCCGCGGGGGCATGCGCTCGGCCATCTGCCAGCAGTGGCTGCGGGAGGCCGGCGTCGAGTACCCGCGGGTCACCGGTGGGTACAAGGCCATGCGTCAGTATCTGCTGGAGCAGCTGGAAGTGCTGAGTGAGCGGCTGGACTGGATCATTCTGGCCGGTCACACCGGTGCCGCGAAAACGGTACTGATCAATCAGCGCGAGAATGCAATCGATCTGGAAGGATTGGCCCACCATCGGGGCAGCGCCTTCGGCAATCACGTGCAGGGTCAGCCTTCACAGATCGATTTCGAGAATCACCTGGCGGTGGCCATGCTCGGGCAGTACCACTGTGCAGATGTCCGGCCGGTACTGCTGGAGGATGAAAGCCGTCTGATCGGTCGCCGTTCCCTGCCGTTGACACTGCGCGAGGCCATGGACAGGGCGCCGGTGGTGGCGCTGGAAGTGCCATTGGAAGATCGTGTAGATCATTCGTTCCGGAATTACATACTGGAGAAACTGCGGGAATGGCAACAGGTGTACGGAGAGCAGGAAGGCTTCGATGGCTTTTCCCGCGATCTGCTTGACTCCCTGCATCGGGTCCGGCGACGTCTCGGCGGGGAACGCTATCAGGCGCTACGAGAAATCCTGGAAAAAGCGCTGCGTGTTCACGCCGGAACCGGAAACCCGGATCTGCACCGGGACTGGATTCGTGAACTGCTGCGGGACTATTATGATCCGATGTATGAGTACCAGATGTCTCATAAATCGGACCGCATGATCTTCAGAGGTACCACGGAAGAGGTTCAGCAGTTCCTCGATCAGACATTTTCACAGACATGAAGGAACATGACCGACAGAAGAACCCAGGCGGTTTCTCCTGTCGGTCGGTGCCGTCATTTATCGAAGGTGCCACATCACCCGTGCGTACAGGTTCCGGCCCAGTCCCGGCAGGCGTTCACGCATCGCCAGGTCCGGATTGTATGCACGGTTGTAGCCGGCCAGGTGATCCTTGTGCGCCTTGTCGAACAGGTTGTTCAGGCCCACCACGACCTCAAGGTTACTGGAAAACATCCGCCGCCCTGACACATTGACCAGGGAGTAGCCGGCCGTTTCCGTTTCCAGGTGTGTGCGTGCCACTCGATCCTGACGGGCATAGTGCACACTTTCCACTGTGCCCATCCAGCCATCGCCACTGTAATCCAGGGCGAGCGTCACATTATCCGGTGCCACACGGTAGAGGTTGTCATCGATGTCCCTGCGTTCACCGCGCACCAGATTGGCGATGGCGCGCAGATTCCACTGGTTGTTGATGCGGTAGGATGACTCGATGTCGAGGCCGTAGAATCGGGCCTCGACGTTGCTGAACTGCAGTGGCTCGGGATCGCCCATGCCCATGTTGGCCATCAGGCCGGCAAAATTCAGGGCGGTCTGGTTGGTGGCCGGTGTGCCCTGGATGAAATCATCCACGGTCTTGTAGTACAGACGTGGATAGAACGACCAGTTGCCCGCATCCATATCGAAACCCAGTTCCACTTCATGCGAGACTTCCGGATCGAGGTCGGGATTGCCCGTGTAGGTCTTGCCGTCGGCCAGCCCTCCGGTGGACTCCATCGGTATCCAGAGATAACGTTCCTGGTAGGAGGGTGAACGGGTCTTGCGGGCAGCGCCCAGGTACCAGATGATGCCGCTGCGCGTATTGAGACTGGCGCGCCCAAACCAGTCAACGTTGTTGTCGTGTTGGCTACGGTCTGAATTGTTGAACTGTGATGCCAGCATGGCCGCCATGTTATCCATCATGACCGGCATGCCGCCGCCCGCGTTCATCGGATTGAGATTGGCCGACACATCGCCGGCGCTCATCTTCACCCGGTTGAACCGGATGCCGGTCAGCAGGTCGACCCGGTTGTTGAGCTCCGTGTCGAGCTCCCCATATACACCGATGATGTCACGTTGTACATCATTGAAGTTATCGATGAAGAACGCATTGGCATTGGGGTTGCTGATGACGGCCGAATGCTCGGCCAGGTGTGCGTCGACACCATAACGCAGAAGACCGGGACCGGTGTCCTGCTCGAATTGCACGGAGGCATCGACGCTCTCGCCCACGGCAAAGGTCTGGCGGTAGCGCATCGGGTCATTGCCATTCTCACCCTGCGGCGGTCGTCGCAGGTGGAAGTTGGTCATCCAGTGTTCGATGTCATTGAAGCCGAGCTTCGCCTCGACACGCAGCCCACTGCCATCCCATTCGTACCGGCCGTTGAACAGGTCGCTGTCGACCGACTGGATGTCCATGGGCAGTGCCGCGGTACCAGCATCGCCGGTTTCGTTGCGGGCATAGTCGGCAGTGAAGGTGTGATCGCCCCGCGTATGGCTGTAACCGAGGTCGAAGCGCTCGCGGTCATATTCCGACGGCGTGATCTCGCCATTGCCGAAGTCACTGTCGTCGGCCTTCTCCTTCATCAGGAAGGTGCGCAGAATGTTGTTACGGTTGGCCATGGCAAAGAAGCCGCTGGCCACCATGCCCTCGCTGACCGATTGGGCGCCAAAATAGGCCCGGCTCTGCAATTCAAAATCGCTGGAGGCCGTGAAATCGCCCTGGTAGGTTTCCGCTTCCACGTTGCCACCGATGGTCTCCTGGCCGGCGCTGACCGGTGTGATGCCGCGGTTGATGGTCAGGGATTCCAGTAACGCGACCGGGGCATAATGTAATGGCGCATCCATGGCGTTCGGGCCGCCGGAACTGATATGGGCGTCATTGATGGACACATTCATGCGGTTTCCCGACATGCCACGATACTGGGCGATACCGGTCAGTTCGCCGTTCTTGTTGACATTGGCGCCGGGCATGCGTCGCAGCAGCTGGCCGGTGTCGGGCGGCGCCACCATGGTGTCGTCGGTACGGACCGTATGGGTGTCGCGCACGCCGGTGACGATGATCTCTTCGAGATCCTGGGCCTGTGCCGGCTGGATGAACAGTGTACCCGCGGCCATTGCCAATGGCGTCAGCGTCATTGTGAACTTTGCTTTCTTCATGTTGTATCCATTGCGTCAGAAGAGAATGGTCTAGTCGGAATTTTCTGTCTGACAGGATACTGCCGAGCCCACAATGGACAATGTGGCATAACGTCGCACCCCGCCGCGGCGGGGTGCGATAAGAGGGCTGTTCCACCGTCTGGTGAAGAATCAGAGCGGAATGAAAGCCAGCGCGTTGTTGTTGTTCATGGGGATCACCAGCTGTCGCTGCCGGCTGTCGTAGCACATGGATGCGGCGCTGGGGATGCCGGAAGCGATGATTTCGGCGTCCTCGCCCGGACGGATACGGGAGACGCTGCCGTGTCGGACACTGCTTACGTATCGGGTCCCGTTCTCCGTGACCACCACGCCATCGTTGCCGCCTTCAACGGCGTGCTCCGTGCGCAGCAGTTCCCCTTCGGGGCTGAACGTCAGCACGGCGTTGTCACCCACATTGACCACGACCACATTGCCGTCATTGTCCATGGCGACCCCGTTGGGCAGGGCCAGAGGGTCGCCATCCACGAAGGTGTCGGCTTCGCCGTCCGGGGAGATCCGGAACACGCGCTGCGGGCCGCGGGTATTGGACGCATAGATGGTACCGTCCCGCGCCACGGCGATGCCATTCAGACCCGTGGCATCCGGCACCTGGAACGATTCCAGTGGCGCGCCGCTGTCGAGATCGAACAGTCGGACGGTATCCAGGTCGGCCGCGTACAGTATGCCATTCCGGATGGCGCTACCCAGGGGCCGGTTCAGGGTCAGCCCGTCCCGGGTGGCGCCGATCCACTTGGCGGTGTGCACGGTTCCATCCGGATTGATCAGCGAGACATAGCCGTCGTTCTCGCCCACGCCGGCATTCATCGCCAGGATCAGATTACGTTCCGGGTCGAAGGTGCAGCTTTCGGAGAAGCGGAAACTGCCATAGACGCGCACATTGTCGGACAACGGCACCGTTTCCCCGTTTTCATTGACGGCGGACAGTGGTGCTCCGGCCTGGAATTCATCCTGTGCCTGCGCACTGAAGCTGGCGCACAAGGCCAGGGCGGTAATCAGTGTTCGTTTCATGGTTGGCTCCTTGGTTTCGTAAAAAATCCCTGTATTGTAGGGACAGCGTAAAAAGGTCATGGTCAGTTGCGCAAGTGTGAGGCGCCATTCGCGTCAAGAATCGCGCCCGTCAGGTAGTCAGTCTTGCCCGTGGCCAGATAATGCACCAGATCGGCGATCTCGTCAGGGCGGCCGACCCGGCCCAACGGTATCTGGTCGGCTACGTCCGCCGGTATCCGGCCAGCCGCCATCGGGGTGTCCACCCAGCCTGGTGCGATGGCGAAAACCCGTACGCCATGAGGCGCCAGTTTCACGGCCAGCGACTGGCTGAATGAATTCAGTCCGGATTTGGCCGCTCCATAGGCCGGTGCTTCCGGCTCTCCCCGGAATGCTCCTCGGGAGCTGATGTTGATGATGGTACCGTGCTTTTGCCGTATCATGTGCATAGCGGCCTGCCTGGCCAGGTGGACCGGTCCCAGCAGATTGATGCGGAGGCTGCTCTCCCACTCCCGTGTCCAGGTGTCATAGTCTCCGGAGAGTGCGTCCTGGCGGGTGAACCGACCGGCCGCATTGACCAGTAGTCCAATGCCCCCGGTCCGCCTTACCGTCTCGGCGACCAGGTCCGATGCCTGCCGAGGATCGGCCACATCCGCCGGCAGGGCGATATGTCCCGCGCCGGGCAGTTGTTCCAGCAGACGCCCGGTTTCGTCCCGGCGGCTGCGGTAGCTGGCCACGACGGTGAATCCCGCTTCCGCCAGGCGCTGAGCGCAGGCGCGTCCGATGCCGGTGGCCGCTCCGGTCACCAGTGCGGTACCTCTGGATGTCATGTGATCACTCCGTCACAGGCCGATGAACAGATACAGGCCGTACAGGCCCACGAGTACCAGGCCCTCTACCCGGCTGACACGGCGCCCGGTAAACAGGAACAGGAACAGCAATGCCGCCGTACCCAGCAGTACCCACTGATCATACTGCTGTATCCGGGTCGGCAATGACAGAGGCTGCAGCAGGGCCGAAATGCCCAGTATGCCAAGCAGATTGAAGAGATTGCTGCCCAGGATGTTGCCGACAGCCACGTCGGCCTGGCGCCGCAGCGCCGCAATCACCGATATGGTCAGCTCCGGCAGGGAGGTACCCACGGCCACAATGGTGAGTCCGATCACCGCTTCGGAGATGCCCATCGTGGTGGCCAGTCCGGTGGCGCCCGTCAACAGCACTCTGGATCCGGTGATCAGGAGAGCGAGACCGCCCAGTATGAACAGGCCACTGAGCAGCGGTGAAAGTGGTAGCGTATTGACGACTTCGGCTTCAGCGATGTGGACGCCCGCCGCCGGGGTGTCGTTGCCTCTCTCCGTGCGCCAGGCCCAGATCAGGTATGCCGCCAGGGTGCCCAACAGGATGAAAGCTTCCATGCGATGCAGCGTGCCATTCCAGGCCAGAATGATGAACAGCAGGCTGGCGGCGATGACGCAGGTGGCGTCGCGGCGCAGCGCCAGTGGCTGCACGGCCAGTGGTGAGATGGCGGCACAGATGCCGAGTACCAGCAGGATGTTGCTGATGTTGCTGCCGACGACGTTGCCCAGCGCGATATCCGGCTGTCCCTGGATCGCGGCGTCCACGGACACCGCCAGTTCCGGTGCCGATGTGCCGAAACCGACGATCAGGAGTCCGCTGAGCAATGGGGAAACGCCCAGCCGGCGGGCGGCGGAGACGGCGCCCCGGATCAGTATTTCCCCTCCCGCGGTGAGCAGCACAATGCCCACGGCCAGGTACAACAGATGCAAAGCCATGCATGGCTCCTCTACGGGTCCGCTCTGAACCAGAACTCGATTTCGTCGGTGGCCTGCTCGAATTCGGCAGCATGCTCCCTTCCGGCCGGCACGTGGTACCAGTCACCCGTACCATAGCGCCTGGTCTGGCCGTCCATGTGCAGGATCAGTTCTCCGCGAAGAATGACGCCATGATTGTCGGTGTCATGACAGTGGGGTGGTATGGAGGTGCCGGCCGGGTAGGATGCGAACAGGACATCGGCGCCATCGGCGGCCAGCCTGTGCGCATCGAAGCGGCCATCGTACAACGGTAGTGTCCGGATCCGGTCAGGGTATTGGCCGGCCATGATCAATGCCTCCGGGTGTGAATGGTTTATCGGCCTGTCCACCGTCGGTGGGCAGGATGCCCGTAAAGCATGTTATCGTATTGCGGAACGGGTGACATTCACAAGGCCCGGTAACCAGGAGGTGAATCAGTATGTTCGACACCATGAAAGCACTGATGATCGCATTGATGCTGTCCGGCAGCGCCGTGCTGGCGGGATGCCAGGAGCAGGGCCCCGCCGAAGAGGCCGGTGCCAATATCGATGACGCCATGGATGAGGCCGGCGACAGTCTGGAACAGGCGGGTGACGAGGCGGAGGAAGCGCTGGACAACTAGTGACCCACTAGTCTTTCGTTGTTGCGGCCGGTGTCGACAGCCATTGCTGGAATTCCAGGGCTGGCATCGGCCGTGCGAACAGATAGCCCTGGATCTGGTCGCAACCCATTGCGCGCAGGGACTCCAGTTGTGCCGGCGTTTCCACGCCCTCGGCGATGGTCATGAATCCCAGGCTGTGCGCCAGGGTGATGATCGACTGCACGATGGCCAGATCACGGTTGCCTTGAGCCAGGTCCTGGATGAATCCCCGGTCGATCTTCAGCTTCTGCACCGTGAGACGTCGCAGATAGTTGAAGGATGAATAGCCCGAGCCGAAATCATCCAGGGCCAGACAGATCCCCAGCTCCTGCAATGTCCTGATGGTGTCGAGTGTATATTCGGTGTCGGCCATGGCCACACTTTCGGTGATTTCCAGACACAGCAACGATGGATCGACCTGACTGGCTTCCAGCGCCGTACGTACGTCCTCGACCAGCGTTGACAGCCGGAAATGCGCCACCGACAGGTTGATGGCCACGGTTACCGGCTTCAGGCCGGCTTTCTGCCAGACATGCAGTTGTCCCACTGCTTCCTGCAAGACCCAGTTGCCGATGGCGATGATCTGGCCACTTTCCTCGGCCACCGGGATGAATTGTCCGGGACTGATCAGCCCCAGTTCCGGATGTTGCCAACGGATCAGTGCCTCGGCACCGGTCAGGTGGCCGCTGCGGCAATCCACCTGAGGCTGATAATACAGCAGCAGTTCATTGTTCCCGGCTGCGTGGCGAAGGCCGTGTTCCAGTTGCATGTACTGCAGACTGCTGGTCTGACTGTCGGAATCGTGGAAACGGTAGGAATTGCGGCACTCTGTCTTGGCCAGTGTAAGGGCCGATTCGGCGGCCTGCAGGAGTTCCTCCGGGTCGTGTCCATCGTCCGGGTAGCGGGCGATGCCGATGCTGCAGGTGAAGCTCACTTCCTCCGTGCCCGTGTGAAACGGGCGGGAGACGATATCCAGAATCTGGCCGGCGATGTGCGAGGCCTGCCGGATGTCGCGTCCGTACAGCAACAGACTGAATTCATCGCTGCTCTGTCGCGCCACGACGTCGTCTTTTCCACTGACTGAGAGCAGGCGGCGGGCGATTTCCCGCAGCAGGGCATTTCCGGCCTCGTAGCCGAAACCGTCATTGATCAGCTTGAAGCGGTCCAGGTCCAGGGTCAGAAGACTGAAACTGTTGCCAGAGGCGGCTGCGGCCGGAATGGCCTCGGCGATCCGCCGCGCCAGCAGCGATCGGTTCGGCAGATGCGTCAGTGGATCGTAGTGAGCCAGGAACTCGATGCGCTCCCTGGCCTGCTGCTCGGGGGTCGTGTCCGTGAAAATACCGATGTAGTAAATGAGGTGTCCTTTACTGTCCAGGATGGTGCTGATGGACAGTCGCTCAGGATAGACCTCGCCGGATTTGCGGCGATTCAGGACCTCGCCCTGCCAGTAGCCCTCACACTCGAGTTGCGCCCACAATGACTGGTAGAACGATGCCGGCTGCCGACCCGAACTGAGGATGGCGGGGTTCTGGCCCAGGATCTCCCGGGCCTGGTAACCGGTGATCCGTTCGAAGCTGCGGTTGACCATGACCAGCCGGTTGTCGGCATCGGTCACCATCACGCCTTCCTGCATGTTGGCCAGCACTTCAGCGTCCAGCTGCAGTGCATCATGTGCCTCGATCAGATGGTGTTCCATCCGCAGGATCAGCAGGTACAACAGTCCGGCGGTGGCCAGCACGAAGCCCACGCCCTTGACGCTCTGCAGTACGATCATATCCTGTGGGTTCTCAACGAACAGGCCGAGCAGCCGGTCCGAGAACAGGATCCACAGCCCTGCCAGGACAGTGTAGATGCCCACTACCTTGAGCACTTCAATCTTGGGACGTTTCGGCATCAGTTCACCTGTGTCGGCGATGTCCCGTCAGCGCAGCGCGCCATTGAACAGGGCCAGCAGGCGGCTCCAGGCGCGCTCCGCCTGCTCTTCATGGTAGACCGCCGAGTCCGGCACGCACCAGCCGTGCATGGCGCCTTCGTAGACCTCCACCTCGGCGGACAGACCGGCCTGTTCGAATTCGTCCCGCAGGACATGCTTGGCCTGAGGGTCATTTTCGTCGTCGTTGTCGGCCACGGCGATCAGGAAATCGGCGTTCATGTGCGGAATCAGCCGGTGCGGACTGTCGGCGTTGGTGGTCACCAGGCCACCGCCGTGGAACGAGGCGGCGGCACCGATCCGTTCCGGCGCGGCCGCCGCCGTGCGCATGATCATCGGCCCGCCCATGCAGTAGCCCATGGTGCCCATGGGCCGATTCGGATCCACTTCACCGCGACGATCCATCCAGTGGATGAACGCGCGGGCGTCACTCATGTGGGTGTCTTCATTCAACGCACGCGCCATGGGCAGCACGATCTGGCGGGTCTCTTCATCCTGGAAGCTGGCGCCTTCTCCGACCACTGGAGCCCGGGCGTCGCGATAGAAGGGATTGACCACCAGCACCGAGTAACCGGCTTCGGCCAGACGAAGGCCCATCTGGCGGAACGCCGGTCGCAGGCCCAGAATGTCCGGCCAGATCAGGACGCCCGGGTGGCTGCCGGAGGAGGGACGCACGAAATAGGCATCGGCCTCGCCATCGGGAGTCTCGATCATGACATCCGATCCGGTGGTCTGCTGGGCGTTGGCCAGTGGCGGCAGCATCATGCCCAGTGCCGCGCCGGCGGTGAGCCGGCCGAAATCACGGCGCGTCAGGCCCCGTCGCTGTTTCAGGTAGCGTTCGCTTTCCTGCACGGTACGATCATCACACATGTCGGGTCTCCCGTTGTCTGTTGGTATTGTTTTGCGGTCCAGTATGACATCACAGCAGTGTACGGAAATTGACACGCGTGGCCTACTGTTTACACTGTCTTATTCTGAATGATAATCAGCTTATTCAGTTTTGTGATCGATCACTTCACACCATAGAGGCAACATCATGAAACAGTGGCTCCTGTACAGTCTGCTTCCCGTTCTGGCGCTGGGTTTCGGCCTGCGGGCCAGCGCCGCCAGTCTGGACGATATTGGTACTTTCGACTTCCCCACCTCCGGTACGTCGGAAGCGCAGGAACAGTTTCTTCTCGGCGTGGGTTATCTGCACAGCTTCGGCTGGACCCAGGCCCGCGAGGCTTTCCAGCGCGCCCAGGAAATCCAGCCGGATTTCGCCATGGCCTACTGGGGCGAGGCCTTCACGTACAATCACCCGTTCCTTGCGGAGTGGGACGCCGAGACACCGGCAGAGGTGTTGATGCGTCTGGGTGAGACCCGTGAGGAGCGCATGGCCAAGGCGCCGACAGAGAGGGAGAAGGCGTTTCTTCGCGCCGCCGAGGCCTATGCCTTCACCGAAGGGCCGGTCGGCAACAAGCGCACTGCGTGGATGAATGCCATGGCCGAGGCCTACGAGCAGTTCCCGGATGACCGGGAAGTCCAGGCCTTCTACGCCGTGGCCCTGCTGAGTGGCGCCACGGCCGCCGGGGAACACCGCGAGCGGATCAACATGCAGGCCGGCGCGCTGGCCACCGAGCTGTTCCGCCAGAACGAGAACCATCCGGGCGCGGCACACTACATCATCCACGCCTTTGATGACCCCATCCACGCGCCATTGGCGTTGCAGGCGGCCTACAAATACGCGGACATCGCGCCCGCCGTCTCCCACGCCCTGCACATGCCCACGCACATCTTCATCCAGCACGGCATGTGGCCGGAGGTGATTGAGTGGAACGAGCGCTCCTTCAATGCCGGCGCGGATCTGTGGAAGCCGGGCGACCGGCCCAATGACATGAACCACTCCTCGGACTGGGGTCAGTACGGCGACCTGCAGATGATGGACGTGGACCGTGCCCGGGACTGGATCAACCGTGCCATCGAGGTCCGCGAGGACAATCCCGGTGATGCCCGTTCCGTTGCCACCGTCAAGACACTGCGGGCGCGTCTGATCATCGAGACCGAGCGCTGGGAGCTGTTCGAGCTGAACGACGCACTGCACAACGATCAGTTACTGGCCCTCGGCCTGAGCGCTGCGAATCTGGGGCAGTCCGAACTGGCGCAGCAGGTGGTGGAGCGCATGGCCGAGCGTCTGGAAGAGAACCCCGGCAACGAGGCGCTGCGGGTGGCTCACGCCGAGGTGGCGGCATTGTCACGGATCCGCGCGGCGGCCCGGGCGGATGAGCGTCGTGCTCAGACACTGCGCAACGAGGCCCTCGACATACTGGAGGAGGCCATCGCCCTGACCAATGAACAGGATCTGCCACGCGGTGCGCCGAACCCCCTGAAACCGGTGCATGAACTGGCTGGCGAGATCATGCTGTCCATCGGCGAACCGGAGGCGGCCATGGAGCTGTTCGAGGAGTCGCTGCTGCGCACGCCCAACCGGCCGTGGTCCCAGATGGGCATGGCCCGCGTCCACCGCGAACTGGGCAATGAGGACCGGGCCGCCGAGTACTACCAGGCGGTACTCGACAACTGGACCCGAGGCGATATTTCCGCCAAGGGTGAGGCGCGCGACTTCGTGCGTAATCACGGCAGCGCCATCGCCAACCGGTAAGACCCGCGGGTCGGCCTGCGCGGTCCGGTTCACCGGATCCGCGGCAGGCCGGCCATCTTCCCTGCCGGATCGGTTCCGGTGTCTCTCTACCCGGTCGTCTTCTCCGCTTCCAGCTCTTCGTCAATGGACTTCATCCGACTGAAGTAGTCCCGCGCCGCCGCCGCCACTCTCGGCGACAGCAGCAGGGTTGCCGTCATGGTGGGGAAGGCCATCAGGGCGTAGGCGCTGTCGATCAGTCCGAACACCGCTTCCAGCGGCACCACCGCCCCGGCCAGCAACAACAGCAGATAGAAATACTTGTACACGTGTTGTCGGTGTGCCCCGATGATGAAGCCCAGGCACTTGGCGCCGTAATACCAGAAGGTGAACATGGTGCTGGAGGCGAAGATCAGCACCACGAAGGCGATCACGTAGGCGCCCAGTCGCCCGGGCAGGACCTCGGAGAAGGCCAGCGCGGTCATGGTCACGCCGCCCGCATCGGTGGTCTGCCAGACGCCGGTCAGCAGGATCACCAGCGCAGTACAGGTGCAGACGATCAGGGTGTCGATGACCGGGCCCATCATCGCCACCAGTCCTTCCCGTACCGGCTCCTTGGTACGCGCCGCGCCATGCGCCATGACTTCGGTCCCGACCCCGGCTTCATTGGAGAAGGCGCCACGCATCACACCGATGGTGATCACGCCCATGATGCCGCCGCCGACGGCCCGTCCGCTGAAGGCGTCGGTGACGATCAGCCACAGATTGCCGGGCAGCTCCGGCAGGTTCGCGGCCAGCACCATCAGGGTCATGCCCATGTAGACAACGACCATGGAGGGCACCAGCCGCGCTGCTACATACCCCACCCGGCGAATGCCCCCGAAAATCACTCCGCCCACGATACCGCCGACGAACAGGCCAAAGGCGAAATTGAACCAGAACGGCTCATCCGGGTTGACCAGCCCGGCCGGCACGAACACGGTGTCGCGCATGACCTGGGTGAGCTGGTTGATCTGCAGGGCGGGCAGGGTGCCGATCAGGCCGGCGCAGGCGAACAGCATGGCCAGCCACTGCCAGCGTCTGCCCAGTCCCTCCTGGATGATGTACATCGGTCCGCCCTGCACGAAGCCCAGGTTGTCCTTGCCCCGGTACATGACCGAGAGCGTGCAGGTGAAGAATTTGGTGGCCACGCCGACAATGGCGGTGACCCACATCCAGAAGACCGCGCCGGGCCCGCCCATGCCGATGGCCACGGCCACCCCGGCGATGTTGCCCAGGCCCAGGGTGCCGGACAGGGCGGCCGACAGGGCCTGCATGTGGGTCAGGTCGCCCGGGTCGTCATCCTTGTCGTATTTGCCCCGCACGATGGCGATGGCATGGCCGAAATAGCGGTAGGGTTGCATCCGACTGTAGACGGCGAAGAAAACACCACCGCCAACCAGCAGAAGGATCAGGGGCGTACCCCAGAGAAATCTCGAAAGGGCATTGAGACTTTCGGCAATGGCGTCCACTCAGGCCTCCAAACAGTTGTTGTTCTGTGACAGAGAGTACCATTGCCAATACGGCTTGTCCCGTTGTCGGCCGTTACTCGATCAGCCAGTCGTTGCGGCAGCCGACGGGTGCGCTGACCGGGTTGCAGCGGGCCGGGCTCCGTCAAATTCCGGTAACAATCCGCGTATAGAGTGGTGCTTCAAATGACCGCGGTCGATTGCCGGGAGATGTGATGATGAGAGTAAAGAACAGCTTTAGCCGATCCATGTTGACAGTGAGTGTCTGTCAGGCGCTCACAGCCCTGTCATGGCTGCCGGTGGCCGTGGCGGATGAACCGCAGTGGATTGCAGGGGACCATCACATCCACAGTCGATACAGTGTCGGCTGGGACCGGGAACAGAACCCGCCCGCGCCGATCCTGGGGGGTGACGCCATCTATCCGACCCATATGAATGCACTGATGGCCAGGTATTTCGGTCTCGGCTGGATGGTTACCACGGATCACGGTGGGCCGAACCACAGTCAGGTGAACCTGGAAAATGCCTATCCCGAGCTGCAGCAGTCGCGCCTTGTGGTTCCGGACGTGATCCAGTTCTATGGAATGGAGTTTGATACCCCGGGGGCGGATCACTCCAGCCTCATCATTCCGCATACGCACGACGAGGCCGAACGCCTGTTCAGCGTCGAGTCGCGATTCGCCAAGCGTGAGCCATGGCCAGCCAATCCGGACTGGGATACCGAGCCCCGTATGCTGGAAGCTCTGCGCATGATGCGCGATTTTCCGCAGCCCCCGCTCGTCATCGCCAACCACCCGTCGCGGTCCGCGCCCGGCGAACGCGATTATGGACTCTATGATCCCGAGGAACTGCGTACCTGGAACGACACGGCGCCGCGGGTCGCGGTCGGCATGGCCGGAGCGCCGGGGCATCAGGCCGCTACTCTGCATCCGGACGGCAGTCTGGACGCGGACAGCTCGCGAGGGGGCTATCGCAATCACCCGACCATGGGCGGTTTCGACCAGATGACGGCGATTGTCGGCGGCTTCTGGGATTCCATGCTCGCCGAGGGGCGCGACTGGTGGATCACCGCGAATTCCGACTCCCATGTGCACTACAGTGAGGGAGGTTCGGATTTCTGGCCGGGGGAATACTCCAAGACCTATGTCTGGGCGGAGAAGAACCATGAGGCCATTCTGGACGGCATTCGAAGCGGCAACGTCTTTGTGACCACCGGCGACCTGATCAGCGAACTGTACGTCACCGCCAACGCCGCGGACAGGCAGACCGGCATCGGTGGCCGACTCCAGGTTCCGGCCGGCTCGCCAGTGGACGTCACCATTCGCTTCCGGGACCCGGAGACCTTGAATCACAACGGTGACAATCCGGCGGTGCAACGGGTCGATCTGATCGTTGGAGCCATTCACGGCCATGTGCACGACAAGAGCACGGATACGCATGCGGATGTGGCGGTAACGGAGCGCTTCAATGAGAGCGACTGGCACCGGGAAGGCGACTACATCGTGATTGAGCATCGCCTGGACGCACTGGATGACGATCAGTACATCCGGGTGCGCGGTACCAATACCGCTGAACTGGAGCCGGAAGCGGATCCGCGTGGGGAAGATCCCTGGTCGGACCTGTGGTTCTATTCAAACCCGGTGCGACTGTCCGTTGAAACCCGCCAGTGACGCGTGCTGCAGTGCATGGCGAAGCCTTTTCCGGGCAGGTGCGCGAAGAGGAGACCCGGTACCAGGTGGCTCAGGCCGGACCATGCAGACCGGACTACTCGGTCACTTCAAAGCTCAGGTGGCCGTGACGGTGACGACCGAATTCGTCCTGGCTGGTGACCTCGATGTGATGGACACCGGGCGCCAGCGTTCCGGGCAGGGCAAGCTCCCAGATATGCGAGGATCGGGTCGGCCGGCCCATGGCGTGATCCTCGCCTTCCACCTGCGCATGCAGCCTCTCCGCCAGTGGGTCGGTACGCACCCGGTAGGTCATCGCCTGGCGCTCTCCGCCGTCCAGTGACATCCATACCGAATCGCGCGGGCCTCCATCAAAGAGGTTGACCACCACTTTCGTATCCTCCGCCAGCCGTCCCCGGTTGATGCTGTCAGCGTCGGGCAGGGTTGGTGGCGGGTCCAGCATGACGCGAAGGTGCCGATTGGCATCGGCGCCGTACGGAAACGGATGGAAGTCCGGTACCAGTTCCACGTCATCGAAACGCAGCAGATAGAAACCGTTCGGCGTGCCGTCCTGCATCATGGCATCGTTGACGCCGCGGGCGTCTTTCAGGCCGGTATGCCAGCCGTTGCCTCGCACCTGCGCCAGGGTATGGGCAATCCATGGCTGCTCGTGCCAACCGTGATCGTGTCCGATCTCGACTTTCCAGCTGTTGCTGGTATCGTGCCCGGCAATACCATAGATGTGCTCGAAGGGTTCGAGGATCTCCAGCAGTGCCGTGAAATTCTCTGTATACGGCCCCGTGGCCGGCTCCTCGCCGCTGTCATCCACGGCCTCCGATACCAGGGGAATATGAGAGGCGATGACGATCAATCTGTCGCGGGGGACATGGGCCAGATCGCGTTCCAGCCAGTACAGCTGGTCTTCGGGGATGTAGCCCCGGTACCGGTCGCCGTCATCCAGGCGCTTGCCGTCACCGGCGTACTCCACGTTGTTGAGGGCCACAAAGTGGACATTGCCGTGGTTGAACGAATAGTACGTGGGGCCGAAATGGTGTTTGTAGGTTTCCGTGGCGAAGCGGGCATCCGGTGATTCAAAGTTCAGGTCGTGATTGCCGGGCAGGTACCACTGCGGTACATCCATCAACGCCATCATCGCCTTGTGGCGATCGTAGAGTTCGAGGCTGTCGAAAACCACATCACCCACCGTGATACCGAACTCGGCATCGAATGGATTGCCGATCAATGTGGTGATCAGATCCTCGCGCAGTTTGTCCTGATCCAGTTCTGAGCGTGCCTGCGGGTCGGCGAAGGCGTAGGCATCGAACTGTTCTCCGTTTTCATCGGCCGGAACCGTCAACGGAAAGTCGATGGACTCCGGCAGCGGGCCCGTGGCGCCGGTCACCGGATAACGCCACTGCACTTCCGTACCATCAACCTCCCGCGGTGTGCCGTCGGGATAGTGGCGATAATGGAAGCGGGGAAGATGGTTCTCGTCCACCGTGACACGGTAGCCGGCCGGCTGGGAGATGAACAGGATTCGTGCAGGTGCCAGCGAGATCTCGTAGCGTCCTTCGGCATCCGTCCGCACCACTTCGCAGCCGTTACTGACACTGACGCCGGCGACGCCCGGTTCGCCGTTGTCCGGTTCTCCGTTACCATTGCCATCAACGAAGACGGTACCTTTCGCCAACCCGGCGTTCGGGTGTGAATTGCCGCACTGTGCCAGCGCCGGAGAGCTGGAGACCATGAGCAGTATCGGCAGGACAATGAGTGCGGGTTTCGGGAAACGCATAAGGACAGGTTCCTGGGCAGGTCGTGCAGACCACCACGGGAAGTCTGCAGTCTTAATGGGTACTGACAGTCACCCTAGCGTGTGGGTTTGACGGGTCTGTGACAGTGATCGCGGCCCACTGGATCTTACCGTTGTACCCAGCCACCGCAGACCGGAAACACCTGGCCGACAAAGCAGTTGGCGGCATCGCTGCACAGGTAGGCCACGAACTGTGCATCCTCCCGGGCACTGACCAGCCGGCCCAGCGGCACCTCGTGTTTCAGCCGTTCCTGGAAGCGCGGATTCTCCTGTACGGAGGCGGGGAAGTAGGTGGGGTTGTCGACAAAGTTCTGGGCGATGGCGTTGATGCGGATGTTCTCCCGGGCCAGTTCCACCCCGACGGCCTGTGCCCAGCCGAGCTGGGCGCCTCGGGCGGCGCTGTAGGTGGAGGCGCGCCTCATGCCGCGCAGGGCGGCGGCGCTGCCCATGACCAGCATCTTGCCGGCACCGCGTTCGCGGAACTGCGGCAGCACGGCACGCAGCAGACGGGGCAGGGGATCGACCAGTGCCGCGAATGTGTCTCGCCATTCTTCCTCGCCCACATCGGCCACCTTACTGTCCGGCGCCGGAATCGCCAGGTTGGCGACCAGGATGTCCACCTGCCCGGCGCTTTCGACCAGGCGCGCTGTGGCGTCGGGATCCCGTAAGGATCCGGTATCGGCGGTTACGGTGGCGCCCTGTGCCTCCAGCACTTCGGTCAGCACCGGGCCCATGAAGGCGTCCGCATGAGTCAGCAGTATCCGTTTTCCATTCAGTGTCATATCACTCATGCCGGGCTCCCCATGCCGTCCTCCGCCGCAATGGCCTGACTCTGCCAGAGGCCAGTATGCCCCGGATCAGTCGCGTACGTCGACCCGGCCGTCCACATCGCGATAGAGCACGTCGCCGGAGCCGGTGCTCCGTGCCGTGAAGTCGCCCCGCACCCCTTCAACATGGATGCCTCCCGAGCCGTCATCGTCCACGAGTACGTTGCCGCTGACCCGTTCGATACGGATGGACCCGGAGCCATCATCCGGGATGTGCACGTTGCCCTCGATGTCGCGGATGGCGATGCTGCCTGAGCCGTCCCGCACCGTCACGTCCATGGTGCGGGCAATGGTGATGGATCCGGAACCGTCGTTCACGTGAACCCGGCCATTCACATCGTGTACATCGATGCCACCGGAGCCGTCGTCGATGTCCACCGGCCCGGTGAATTGGCTGATGCCGATGCTTCCCGAGCCGTCCTCGATCCGCAGCTCACCGGTGACATTGCGCACGTTGATGGCACCGCTGCCGTCATCGACTTCCAACAGCAGGCCGGCGGGTACACGCACGTCCATGTCGATGCGCGCCTGGCTGTTAAAGTCGAACAGGGAAAACACGCTGAAACCGTCTCGGGCGTTACCGACTTCGGTTTCCACCTCCCAGGTGTTGCCGCGGCGCTGATACAACACGTCCATCTCGTCCAGTTGCCGCCGCGAATCGGCGCAGGCGCGGGCATTCACCTCGATATCGTCGGAATCGGAGGCGCCGGTGATATCCAGGTAACCCGCGCCGGTGTCCAGCGCCAGGGCACGGATATTGTCGGCGTCCAGCGTGAAATCGATGTCCTTGCACTCTTCCGCCATTGCCATGCTGGAGATCATGAAGGCCAGCAGGAAGCAGGTGATCAGTATTCGCACGGTTGGTATCCTCTTTGTCCTGTTCATTGTCTTTGGTCCGTAGAGCCGTTGCCCGGCTTGATACCTGTAGCAAAGCAAACTCGAGGCCAACTCTGTACGCATCGTGCAAATCATTGAAAAACATGATGAATTAACGCAGGCTGAACCGACGGAAGAAAGCGCGGTGTTCGCCATGTGGTGAAATCGGCAAGGGTCTGGTCGATTTGACCAGACCGCGATCCCGGATCCTGTCCTCCTGCTATACTCAACCGCACTGACGACAACAATAACGAGGAGCCCGATCTGTGAATTCCGCCATTGATGCCATTATTGACCAGTTTGAACAGAGAAAAATATCCCGTCGTGAAATGTTGACGGCACTGCTTGCGACAGCAGGCGCATTGCCGGTTGCCGGTCCGGCCATTGCGCAGTCGGCAGCACCCGTGGCGACCGGCCGTTCCATGAATCATGTCTCCCTGTCCGTTGCCGACGTCAGCCGCTCGGCCGGCTTCTATCAGAGTGTGCTGGGCATGGAGATCATCAGCCGGCCCGCCAATGGCGGGTTGAACCTGGGGCTGGGGGAAGAGAGCTTTCTTGGACTGTATGAGCTCGACAATCCGGGAAGCATGCATCACCTCTGCATCGGTGTGGGCAACTACGATCCCGAAGCGCTGGCAACGCGGCTTGAGGATCATGGCATCGAGGCCCGCATCAACCGCAATCCGGCCAACCGCACCAGCGGGGGCGATCAACTGTATTTCGAAGACCCGGACGGGATCACGGTGCAGCTGGCACAGCACGGGTATCTGGGATGAACCGGGTACGTTCCGGTACCGCGTGGGGTCAGGTCAGCCTTTTTTCGACCAGGTCGAACAGTCCCTGCACCAGCAATGCCAGCACCGCCGCCGGGATGGCTCCCTCCAGTATCATCGGCACATTGTCCAGCCGGATGCCGGTGAGGATCGGCTGGCCATAACCACCGGCGCCGATCAGCGCCCCCAGCGTCGCCACGCCCACGTTCATCACCGCCGAGGTCTTGATCCCGGCGAGGATGGACGGGATGGCCATGGGCAGTTCCACCCGGCGCAGGATCAGCCGGTCCGGCAGACCCAGTGCACGCGCCGATTCCATCACCGGCACGGGGATCTGTTTCAGGCCGGCATGGGTATTGCGCACGATGGGCAGCAGGCTGTATAGAAACATCGCCACGATGGCCGGCAGTGCGCCAATGCCGAACAGCGGGATCATCAGCACCAGCAGGGCCAGCGAGGGAATGGTCTGCAGGATGCCGGTGAAGCCGAGCAACAGGGTTTCCAGTGGACGCACGCGGGCGGCCACGATGCCCAGCGGGATGGCGACGAGGATGGCCATGCTGAGCGAAATGGCCACCAGCGCCAGGTGATCCGCTGTATTGCGCAGGAAGCGTTGCCAGAGCCCGTTGACCGCCTGTGTCGATTCGATACCGAAGCGCCCGGCCATGAATTCGGCGGCCACCTGTGCATCGTCCCGCAGGTCCAGCTTCACCGCTGCGTTCATGTTCATCATGGCGGATTCATCAATGGCGCCCTCGAAGCGTCTGATGGCCGAGATCGCCTCATCGGGCAGGGTGTCGCGATAGAGGAATACGGCGTCGTAGTCCGGAAAGAAGCCGCGGTCGTCGTGCAGGGCCACCAGATCGTAATAAGCGATCTCGGGGTCGGTGGAGTACAGGTCGACCACGTCGATGTCGCCCGACGCGATGCCTCGGTAGGCCAGGGCATGATCCAGCCCGGTGACGCTGGCCGGCGCCAGTCCGTACTCGGCGCTGACGCCGGGCCAGCCGTCGGCGCGTTCCATGAATTCGTTGCTGAAACCGAAGCGCAGGTCGGTGTGCTCACGCAGATCCGAAATGGTCTCGATGCCACGTTCCTCCGCCAGTTCGCGGCGCATGCCCAGCGCGT
>JBNJGU010000012.1:0-27670 GCA_051747985.1 Pseudomonadota bacterium
GCGCGATCGGCGAGGCCATTGCCGGGTTCGGTCTGTTCTTCATCGGCGTCGACTTTCTGCGATCGTCTTTCGAGGGGGTCGCGCAGAACATCGACCTGGTTGAACTGGCTCCGGACGGTGCGCTGGGCGTGCTGTTGTTTGCCGGGGCGGGGCTGTTGATGACGGTATTGACCCAATCATCCAGCGCCGCCATCGCCATCATCCTGACGGCCACGGGAGGCGGGCTGGTGCCATTCGCCGCCGCGGCCGCCGCGGTGATCGGCGCCACCGTGGGCACCACATCAACCTCCGCGCTGGCGGTGATCGCCGCGACCGCCCAGGCGCGGCGCGTGGCGGCCGGCCATGTGCTGATCAATGGTTTCAATGCGCTGTTGGGTCTGGCACTGATGCCATTGCTGATCTGGGCCGTGGCGCGTTACCCCTTGCTGGCCGAGGGGCCGTCAGTGATGCTGGCCGTGTTCCATACCTCCTTCAATGTGCTCGGCCTGTTGCTGATGCGACCATTGCTGGGCGGCCTGGCCCGCGTGCTGGGCCGGCGTTTCCGTACACCCGAGGAGGATATCGGCCGCCCCCACTACCTGGACAAGACCGTGATGGTCTCGCCGGTACTGGCGCTGGATGCCCTGGAAATGGAGTTGACCAGGCTGGCGGCGCTCAGCCGGGACCATGCCGCCAAGGCGTTGACCATCCGCGGCGGTAGCAGCCGTTCGCTTCGACAGCAACACGATGGTATACGACAACTGGTCATGACCATCGAGCACTTTGCCGGATCCCTGGAATCGGGGCGACTGCCGGGTGAAGTCACCACCGGTCTGCCCCTGGTGCTGCGCATCGCCAATTACCTGGACGAGGCTACTGCCACGGCGCAGGAGGCCGCGGTGGAAGCCAGTGACGTGGACGAGCTGATGGCTTCGGTGTTGCGGGATGACATCAATGCCTACCGGCGGGCGGTGTTGGCACTGCTTGAGCAGTGCAATACCGAGCGTAACGATTTCGATGCCGAATATCTTCAGATCCAGTACGAACAGTTGCGGGAAACCTGGCGAAGACTGAAGACGGCACTGCTTCAGGCCGGCGCCGGTCAGCAGATATCGGTCAACCGCCTGAATCCTTCCATTGAGAAACTGCGTTTCATGTTGCGCGTGGCTGAGCGCAGCATGCGCGCCTCGGTGAGGCTTTCCGAACTCGCCGAGGCGACACCGGCGTTGCGTGATAAGGACACGGGGCGTGATGAGAACGTGGCCCCCAAGGCATGAACCGCTTGGGCCGGGTTTCTTATCAGGTCTGTCACAATTCTGTCATGCAGTTTCCGTACAGTGGGCGCCGTTGAAAAGTCATTGCACCGCGACAACGGAGACTGCCATGTTGAATCTGAGAAAACCGCTTTCCATCGCCTCAATGGTGGTGGCCTCGATATGTGCCACGCCGACACTGGCCCAGGTGGATCCTGAGCTGCTGGAGTACGAGCGTGCATCCGGTGTGTCGGGTAATCTGTCCAGCATTGGCTCGGACACCCTGAACAACCTGATGACGCTGTGGGCCGAAGGCTTCAATGAGTTCTACCCCAATGTCAACGTACAGATCCAGGGTGCGGGTTCCTCCACGGCGCCTCCGGCCCTGACGGAGGGCACGGCGGTTCTGGCTCCGATGAGCCGGGAGATGCGATCCTCTGAAGTGCAGGAATTCGAGGAGCGTCATGGCTATCCACCCACGGCGCTGCCCGTGGCCATCGACATGTTGGCGGTCTACGTCAACCGGGACAATCCCATCGAGAGTCTCGCCATACCCGAAGTGGACGCCATTTTCTCCGCCACCCGTCGATGTCAGCATCCGCGGGACATCACACGCTGGGGACAGCTGGGACTGGAAGGCGCCTGGGCCAACCGTGACTTCGCCCTGTACAGCCGCAATGCCGTGTCCGGCACCTACGGCTACTTCAAGGACAACGCCCTGTGCGGCGGTGACTTCAAATCCAGCATCAATGAGCAGCCGGGTTCGTCCTCGGTTGTGCAGGGGGTGACCGAGTCCGTCAATGGTATCGGCTACTCCGGGATTGGCTACCGTACCTCCGGCGTGAAAGTGGTTCCGTTGGCCCGGGCGGCCGGCGAGCCCGCCTTCGAGGCCAGCCCCGAGAATGCACTGAACGGTGACTATCCGCTGTCCCGCTTTCTCTACGTGTATATCAACAAGCACCCCAACCGCGAGCTCGATCCGATGGTCAGGGAATTCATGAAAATGGTCTACTCGCGACAGGGCCAGGAGACGGTCAATCGGGACGGCTATGTGCCATTGCCGGCGGCCGTGGCGGAACGCACCCTGAACGAGCTGGGCATCGAATAGGCTCCCGAATAGGCTGTTCCCCCCTGACTCCCCGGCCCATGCCGGGGATCACTGCTTCAGGGTGATATATATGACAGCTTTTCTGTATTCTGTCATAAAATCGTCACATAATCTGGCTATCATGAGCGCCGCCATTCAGACCCGGATCACGAGTCGCTTCTATGCTGAATATCAATGAGCCGCCGGCTGCCGGAAGAACCGGGGCAAGCTCTTCCCTGCTGCCCGATCCGTCAGCCCGGCAGCGCCTGCGCCGGCTACGTACGCTGAAGGACAAGTGCTCGCGATGGGGCATCACGGGCGCCGGCTTTGGCGTGGTCTTTGCGCTGACGCTGATCTTTGTCTATCTCTTCTACGAAGTCCTGCCGGTATTCCGCTCGGCCTCGATCGATCCGCAGTCGCAATACAGTCTACCGCTCACGGAGGGTACCACCAGCGAATTCCTGCTGGAGCGCTACGAGACCCTGGGCATCCAGTACACGGAGCAGGGCTCGGCCGTGTTCTTCGAGGCCGACAACGGCAATACCCGCGAGCGTTTCGAGATCCCGGTACCGGAAGAGGCCGCCATCAGCAGTTTCGCCACCTCGGAAGTGGTCAGCAACGCGGTCATCTACGGCCTGGATGATGGCCGGGCGATCATCGCCGAGCATGCCTACGATTTCAGCTACCCCGACGATCAACGCCGTATCGATCCGCGAATGGAATACCCGTTTGGTGAGTCACCGTTCACGGTGGATGACGAGGGTGCGGCCTTGACTCACGTGGCCATGCAGGCGTCGGCCCGGGGGATGGACCGCACGGTGGTGGTTGCGGTGACGGAGGACCAGCGGTTGTTGCTGACCACACTGAATTCACGGAGCAACCTGCTGACCGGAGAGGTCACGGTGGAGTCGGACACACATCCGATCCGCTTTCCGGATGGCGAGCCGATGAAGATGCTGGTCGACAAAAGCCTGCGGAACCTGTTTGTGCTCGACACCGAGGGGCGCATCCACTACTACAATATCGAGAATCCGGCGCGGTCGCGCCTGGTGCAGACCGTGGATGTCGGGGACGGAGACCGGGTCACGGCCATGGATTTCATGACCGGCACGGTATCACTGGTGATGGGCACGGAAACCGGCGAGCTCAGTCAATGGTTCCTGGTGCGTGATGATGAGAACCGGTATTCGCTGGAGCGGGTCCGGGACTTCACCTCCCACGATGCACCGATCACCGCCATCACACCGGAATACCGGCGCAAGGGTTTTCTGGCCGTGGATGAGGCCGGACAACTGGGCATCCATTACGGTACGTCGGCGCGGACCCTGTACCTGGAGACGGTCAGCGAGCGGCCTCTGCGGAATGTCGCGGTGTCCCCCGTGAACGGCCGGATCCTGCTGCTGGATGACCAGGACCGGGTGCAGGCCGCCGGGCTCTGGAACGAGCACCCCCAGATTTCCTTTACCGCACTGTGGAACCAGGTCTGGTATGAAGGGCGCTCGGATCCGGAGTACATCTGGCAATCCTCCTCCGGCTCGGACGAGTTCGAGTCCAAGTTCAGTCTGGTGCCCCTGTCCGTCGGCACGCTGAAGGCGGCGTTCTATGCCATGTTGTTCGCCATGCCGCTGGCCATTGCCGGCGCGATCTACACTGCCTACTTCATGACCCCGAAACTGCGTGGCGTAGTCAAACCCACCATCGAGATCATGGAGGCTCTGCCCACCGTGATTCTCGGCTTCCTGGCAGGCCTGTGGCTGGCGCCGTTCGCCGAGCGCAATCTGCCGGCCATTTTCAGCTTCCTGCTGTTCATGCCGCTCCTGATGCTGCTGTTCGGCTGGGGCTGGTCGCGTCTCCCGATCTGGATCCGCGGCCGGGTGCCCGAAGGCTGGGAAGCGGCGTTGCTGGTGCCGGTGATCCTGTTGTTCGGCTATGTGGCGGTGGTGGCCAGCCCCTGGCTGGAAGTGTGGCTGTTCGGTGGCAGCATGCGGCAGTGGTTCACCGAGATCGGCATCACCTATGATCAGCGCAACGCCCTGATCGTCGGCATCGCCATGGGCTTCGCGGTAATTCCCACCATCTTCTCCATTGCCGAAGACGCCGTATTCACCGTACCGAGACACCTGACCCAGGGCTCGCTGGCGCTGGGTGCCACACGTTGGCAGACCGTCAAGGGTGTGGTGCTGCCGACCGCCAGCCCGGGCATTTTCTCCGGCGTGATGATGGGGTTCGGCCGCGCGGTCGGCGAGACCATGATCGTGCTGATGGCGACCGGCAACAGTCCGGTGGTCAATTTCAACATCTTCGAGGGCATGCGTACCCTGTCCGCCAACATTGCGGTGGAATTGCCGGAAACGGCGGTGGGCTCATCCCACTTCCGTGTGCTGTTCCTGGCGGCGCTGGTGCTGCTGACGCTGACCTTCGTCGTCAACACCTTGGCGGAAATCATCCGGCAGCGGTTGCGTCAACGCTACAGCAACCTGTAACCGGTGGAGCAGAGCATGAAGGAATGGTTGAAAAGCGGCTCACCCTGGATCTGGCTCAATGGCGGAGCGGTGGCCCTGTGCATGATCATGGTGGTGGGCCTGATCAGTCTGATCGCGGTGCGAGGCTTCAGTCACTTCTGGCCGGCGGACCTGGTCAGCATCACGGTCGACCAGCCGGATGCGGAGCCGCGGACGGTGATCGGCGAAGTGGTGCGGCAGGAAACCGTGACAGCCGCCGTGGCGCGCGATTCCGGTATGGTTGTGGAAGAAGACGTCGAACTGGTGACGCGTCACCTGATCAAGCGCGGCAACCGCGACCAGTTTTCCAGCGACTTTGCGTGGTTTCCGGGACTCTACATGGGAGAGTGGAGTTACCCGGAAGACATCCACATGATCGAGCGCCGGGAATGGGGCAATTTCTACGGTTACCCAGTGGTCCTGATGCGTGAAGGGGACCGATACCTCGAAGCCGGAGAAGAGGGCTTCGATGCCGCGCTCCGAGAGTCGGTGCAGCGCAGCGTGGACCTGCACCACGAGATCGAGACCATCGAGCGGCGCGAGGTCGGGCGTATCAATACCCTGCTGGAGCGCCTGCGCCTGGACGAGCGGCGTATCGAGCTGGAAGGGCTGACGGGCGCGGTGCGGGAAGACGAGGAAGCGCGCATCGCAGCGGAGCGGGAGGCGCTGAATAACGAGTACGCGGTCCTTCGGGACGACCTGGATGCGCTGTACGACAGCACGATGCGCGACAGCCTGGTGATGGAGATGAGTGACGGCCGGGAGGTGACCATCTCGCTGTCCGAGATTGTCCGCGTCACCGCCCCGAACCAGTTGTCCGTGTTCGGGAAACTGGGGCAGTATTTCGACCGCCTGTGGGAGTTCTTCACGGAGAACCCGCGCGAGGCCAACACCGAGGGAGGCATTTTCCCTGCCATTTTCGGTACGGTCACCATGGTGTTCGTCATGTCCATCATCGTCACGCCATTCGGCATTCTGGCGGCCATTTACCTGCGCGAGTACGCAAAGCAGGGGTTGATGACGCGGATCATCCGGATTTCCGTGTACAACCTGGCCGGTGTGCCGTCCATTGTCTACGGTGTGTTCGGCCTGGGCTTCTTCGTCTACTTCATGGGCGGCAGCATTGACGAAATGTTCTATGAGGCGGCGCTTCCGTCGCCCACTTTCGGTACACCGGGACTGTTCTGGGCCTCCCTGACACTGGCGCTGCTGACCCTGCCGATCGTCATCGTGTCGACAGAGGAGGGCCTGGCCCGGATCCCGTCCACCATCCGTCAGGGCAGCCTGGCGCTGGGCGCCACCAAGTCCGAGACGCTGTGGAAGGTCATCGTGCCGCTGGCCACGCCGGCCATGATGACCGGGCTGATCCTGGCCATCGCCCGCGCGGCGGGGGAGGTCGCCCCGCTGATGCTGGTCGGGGTGGTCAAGCTGGCGCCCACGCTGCCGGTTGACGGTGTGTTCCCGTTCATCCATCTTGAGCGCAAGATCATGCACCTGGGCTTCCACATCTACGACGTCGGTTTCCAGAGCCCCAATGTGGAGGCGGCGCGACCGCTGGTCTACGCCACGGCGCTGGTGCTGGTGATGCTGATCGTGGTGCTCAACCTGACGGCTATCAGCATCCGCAACCATCTGCGCGAACGCTATCGCGGCGAGTCCGACTGATTCACGATCAACAACGGGTTACACTTATGCAAAGCAACACTGTCCGATCAGCGGTATCCGGCACTGATGTCGGGGACCGCGAAGCACTGTCCCTGGATCGGGAGGTCGCCAAGATCTCGGTCAACGATCTGAATCTGTACTACGGTGACGAGCAGGCGTTGAAGGGCATCAATCTGGAGATTCCCGAGAAGCGCGTCACGGCTTTCATTGGTCCGTCAGGCTGCGGAAAATCCACGTTGCTGCGGTGTTTCAATCGCATGAACGATCTGGTCGACATCTGTCGGATCAAAGGCGAGATCCTGCTGGATGGAAAGAACATTCATGATCGTGATGTCGATGTGGCGGATCTGCGGCGCAGTGTCGGCATGGTGTTCCAGAAGCCGAACCCGTTTCCCAAGAGCATCTACGAGAACGTGGCCTATGGCCTGCGCCTGCAGGGCGTCAACACGCGCCGCGTGCTGGACGAGGTGGTGGAGAAGTCGCTACGCGCGGCGGCGCTGTGGGACGAAGTCAAGGACCGGCTGCAGGACAATGCCTTCGGCATGTCCGGCGGTCAGCAGCAGCGTCTGGTCATCGCCCGGGCCATCGCCATCGAGCCGGAAGTGATCCTGCTCGATGAGCCGGCCTCGGCACTGGATCCGATTTCCACGCTGAAGATCGAGGAACTGATCAACGAGCTCAAGAAGGATTACACCATCATCATCGTCACCCACAACATGCAGCAGGCCGCCCGGGTATCCGACTACACGGCGTTAATGTACATGGGGGATCTGGTCGAGTACGGTGACACGGACACGTTGTTCACCAATCCCCGCAAGAAGCAGACAGAGGATTACATCACCGGTCGCTATGGCTGATTGACCGTCCGTTCCCGTGAAGCCTGTCACAATTGCGTCATGAGGCTATTGTGCTTCGCGTCGGCACGACCTAGAGTGATGCGCTTCATGTGTCAGACAGTGAAAGGACGCCACGATGCCCAGGGACGGGAATCTTGTGCGGCTGCTGCACCGCCGGGTGGCGGAAGCGCCACGGCAGCCATTATATGTATTTCTGGATCGACGTGGCGCCGTCCAACGCACGCTTACCCGCGAATCCCTGTACTTCGCCGCCTGTCGGCTTGCCGTCCGGTTACAGGCCGCCGCGTTGCAACAGCGGCCCGTGGTGCTGTATTACCCGCATGGCCCCGCGTTTCCGATCGCATTCTGGGCCGCGATACTCGCCGGGGCGATTCCGGTGCCGGTGGCGCGTCCACACAGCAGCCGAAGGGAGTGCCGGGAGAGGTCGGGTGACGCCACCATGGCGGTCATTCCGGATGGTTGTGACGCGGCCGCCGTCCTGACCACCGCCACCCGCGCGCAAGTACTGGATACCGCGAGTGCCATACCGGTGCTGGCCACCGATATCGATGTTGACCACAACGGTCGCTGGCGGCAACCGGATCCGGACAGTGGCGATCCGGCATTCATACAGTATTCTTCCGGTTCCACCGGAACGCCACGCGGCGTCGTTGTCACCCACGGCAATATCCTGCATAACAGCGAGCAGATCCGCCGTGCCTTCTCCATTCGCGCCGACGATACGGGAGTGTGCTGGCTACCGCTACACCATGACATGGGATTGATCGGCCATGTCATCCAGCCCCTGTACAGTGGCATACGCAATGTGTTTCTGGCGCCGGGCACATTTGCCGCCCGGCCTCTGCGCTGGCTGCGGGCCATCTCGGAGCACGGTGGCACCATCAGCGGGGGCCCGGACTCCGCCTTCGCTGCCTGTTGCAATCAGGGTCACGCGGACGCCGTCAGCGGGCTGGATCTGTCACGCTGGCGTTTGGCGTACTGTGGCGCCGAGCGCGTGTGCCCCCTCACTCTGCGACGATTCGTGGCGCGGTTTCGGGCCGCCGGCTTCGAGCAGCGCGCGCTCTATCCCTGTTACGGTCTGGCCGAGTCCACGCTGTTTGTGAGTGGACGTCATGGTCTGCAGACCACCAGCGAAGGGCCGGATGGCCCGGAAAGGGTCAGTTGTGGCGCCCCGATTCCGGGCACCCGCATTGCCGTGATGGCGTGCGACAGCGGGGCCATTCGGCCAGATGGGCAGCTGGGCGAGATCGTGGTCCGATCCGGTTCCGTGGCGGACGGCTATCACGGTGAGCCGAATGCCACCCGTCAACGCTTCAGCCAGACTGGTAAAGGAGGGGTCGTGTTGTTGCGGACGGGAGACTTCGGCTTTCTCCGTGAGGGAGAGCTGTACGTGTCGGGGCGTGCCGATCATTGCTTGCAGCACCATGGTCGAAATGTATTTGCCGAGGACCTCGAGGCTGCCATCGAGGCGGCCGCGTTGCCCGGCATCCTGCGCAGTGCGGCGTTCACGGTGGACCTCCCCGAGCGGGAAGATGAAACGTCGCTGGTGATCGTGATGGAACACGACGGTCGCACGGAGTCGCGCCGGCTGTGGCAATCCCGTGAAGAGGTGCCGGGTGTATTGGCGATGGCCACGGGAATCGTGCCGCATGACGTGGTGGTCTGGCCACGCGGCCGCATACCCCTGACCACCAGCGGCAAGATCCGCCGCAATCACTGCCGGGAGCGGTACCTGTCCGCCGTGGGCAGAGGGGCTCAGCGATACTGATCGGACCGGATCACGCGGCCGGGGCGTGCCGCCGTCATGTCTCCATCCAGCAACACGGGCTCGCCCGCCACGAACACATGATGCGCGCCCTCGGCGTATTGGTGGGGTTCGGCAAAGTTGGAACGATCGATCACCGACTCGATGTCCAGCACGGCGATATCCGCGATGGCGCCCACCCTCAGCCGACCACGGTCATCGACACTGAGCCGGTCAGCGGGTAGTTGTGTCACCTTGTGAATGGCCGTGTGGACTGGCAGCACGTTCTCGTCGCGGGCATAGTGTCCCAGCAGGCGGGCGAACGTGCCGTAGTTGCGAGGATGTGGAGAGCGGTCGGTGGGCGCCTCGACACCCCCATCGGAGGCGATCATGGTCCTTGGATGCTGCATGATGTTGCGCACGTCGTCCTCGTGCATGGCATGGAACACAGCCGAGCAGTTGCCGGCTTCCATCAGCTCCATCAACAGATCGGCCGCATTTTCCTTGCTGCTTTCCGTGCCGCGCTGCTGCAGGATCTGCGTCAGGTTCATGCCGTTCAGGGATTCGTCATGGGGACACTCGGCAATCACCACATTGGCCGGATCGTCTCCACCCCGGTCCACCTCGATGTTGTAAACGATGTCATTGCGCAACCGCTGACGCAGCTCCGGGTCTTCCATGCGCTCCAGCAACTCCCGGCGACCGCCGCTCAGCGCCCAGCCCGGGAACAGGATGCCCAGGTTGGTTGAGGATGCGGTGTAGGGGTACTGATCGATGGAAACATCCACGCCCCGGCCGATGGCCTCGTCGACCATGCGCAGGGAGTCCTCGGAGCCACCCCACATGGGCGCGCCGACCACCTTGTGATGGGTCAGCTGCGTGGGCAGGCCGCCTTCCTCGCCGATCCGGATGGTCTCGGCCACGCTGTCCAGCAATTCCAGCCCTTCCTCCCGCATGTGACTGATGTAGATGCCGCCGTACTCGCCGGCCACGCGAGCCAGGGCGACCACTTCATCGGTTTCCGCAAAGCGGCCGGGCACATAGATCAGGCCGGAGGAGAGGCCGAAGGCGCCCTGTTGCATGGCCTCGGCGACGATCGCCTGCATCTGCTCCAGCTCTTCCTGCGTCGGTGCCCGGTCTTCCTCGCCCATCACCTGCTCCCGCACCGATCCATGGCCAACGAAGGTGGCATAGTTGACCGCCACGCCCAGCTCATCAAAAGCATCAAATGTGTCCTGGATGGGCAACGGGGAACTGCCGTCCGGACCTCCCACCACCGTGGTGACGCCCTGACGGATCAGGTTCTCGGCATCCGGCCAGCGGAACAGGCCGTCGTCCAGGGAATCGCCGGCATGGCTGTGGATGTCGATGAAACCGGGCATCACCGCCAGGCCCTCCAGTTCGATCACCCGGTCCGCTGTGTCGGCGGAGAGATCGCCGATGGCGGCAATCCTGTCCCCGTTCAGGGCGATATCACCCTCGACCGGTGGACTGTTGCTGCCGTCGTAGAGTACGCCGCCGCGCAGCAGGATGTCGTAGGTACGGGGCTCGGTGTTTTGGCTGCTCTCGCCGGAGCAGGCCGGGAGTGCAAGGATCAGGCAGAGGATCATGAGACGGTACATGGGTGACTCCGTGGCCGGTTTGATCCGGACAGATTGCCACAGGTCGGAGTCACTGGGTAGCCCGGAGGGCTTCTGACCGCGAGGTTGCGGCAGGGGGTCGACTGATGCCACTTCGATTGCGTTGATCGGCGGGCGGCATTGTGGCGTACACTGTCTATATGATTTCGAGGCAACGACTATGAAATTGCGTGTGTTCTACGATGGAAGTTGTCCGCTTTGTGCGGCGGAAATGAAGCAGCTGATGGCCGCGGACAGGGACGGGCAGGTCGAGTTGCAGGATATCAGCCGTCCGGATTTCGCCGAGCGTTTTCCGCATATCGATCCGGTGCAGGCTGATCGTATTCTGCATGGTGAAACCGACGACGGTACGCGGCTGTATGGACTGGATGTGACCGTCAGGGCGTGGTCGCTGGCAGGCAAGGGGTGGCGGGTCAACTGGCTGCGTTGGCCGGTGATCCGGCCGGTGGCCGATCGCGTGTACCTGTTTTTCGCCCGGCACAGACATCGGATTTCGCGATTGTTGACGGGGAAATCCCGCTGTGACGTTTGTGGCTAGTGGGTCATCGAGACGGCTCGATAAAGGGATTTCAGGCTATACGCTCATGATCGCCGTCCGCGGAATCGGCATCAATCTGTCTTTCGGCGTGCGTCATTATGATGCGGATATTCTTGCTGTTCGCCTTGAATGCAACATCAAAGACATCCCCTAACAGGGGGTTGCAGGTCTCTCGACGTTTCTTGACTGATCGAGTCAGTGCTGCTACGTGTATCCATTCTCAGATCTATCGTATGGCGACTGTATAAACAGCGTGAATGACACCGGGGATAGAAACAAACAATGTCAGAGTGATATTGGTCCATCTGTACGTTATCAAACTGAGGTGCGCTTGGTTATTCGGCACCATGACAATGCTCGGAGAAGGCTTCTCCGGTGGAGGTGGTGAACAGAATGGAAGATACAAGGCTCATAGTCATCGGAGCTTCCGCTGGCGGCATGGAGGCATTGAAGAAGCTGGTGGCGCAGTTTCCGCGCGATTTTCCGGCTCCCGTCTTTGTCGTCAACCATATGAGCGCGGATAGCACCGGAGAAGCGCTGGTCAATGTGCTGAACGAGAGCGGTGGTCTCAGATGTGTACAGGCGTATGATGAGCAGGTATTTGAAAAAGGCAATATTTATCTGGCTCCGCCAGACCAGCATATGCTGCTTGTGGAAGGTAAGATCCTCATCACCAAAGGTGCCCGGGAAAACCGCTCACGACCGGCCATTGATCCTCTGTTCCGCTCCGCGGCAGTGGCTTATGGCAACCGGGTCATAGGAATCATCCTTACCGGATACCTGGATGATGGCACCAGTGGCATGATGGCCATCAAGCGATGCGGAGGTGTCTGCATTGCACAGGATCCCGAGGATGCGTCTTATCCGGACATGCCGCGATCGGTGGTAGCGAATGTCGGAGCTGATCATTGTGTGTCGATAGCCCGGATGGGGACGCTACTGTCCGATCTGGTCAATGGAGCGCTGCCGGAGGAAAAACAGATTCCGGAAGACATTGTGATCGAGGCAAGGATCGCACAGAGGGTCCTGAGCGATCTGCCCTCTGTCGAGGCGCTCGGCGAGCAAGTGCCTTATAATTGTCCGGATTGTGGTGGCGTGCTATGGCAGATGGAGGAAGGGGACCTCCTGAGGTATCGTTGTCATACCGGCCATGCGTTCACCTCCTCTGCGCTGCATGCTCAGCAAACGGCGAAGATCGAGGAAACGCTCTGGGTTGCGCTGAGGATGTTTGAGGAGCGCCAGAACCTGCTCGTGACCATGCACGGAACGGGCGGGGAAAAACCTTCTTCCTCGACCTCCCAGCGGGCCAAAGAGTCTCAAGTCCACATTGAACGCATTCGTGCCATGTTGAAGGCTACCGACAAGGATTCCAGCGTCTCGAAATCCGGCTTGAGCAGAAGTGACGGTGAACCTTTACGGTGACATGAAGATATCGCTTCCCTGCGGGTAACGGATATCGTAGTAATGGCGGATGACCGCGGTTTCCTGTGGTTCCAGATCCCGTCGCCACAGCAGCAGTCCGGCTTCCCCTCCCACATCGGTTTCATCGGCCGTGGTCGCCTGACGGGGAATCTCCACGGTGATTTCGTCGTTGCGTGACACCGGAATCTGATCCAGCACCTCCACCTGCACGGGCTCGGGGTGGCGACTGGTGATCTCGTAACGGGTACGTTGCTCGCGCACGTCGGCGCGGTTGAACACGCCGGTACTGCCCGATCCCTGTTGTTCATCAAAGCGAGCCACCTCGATGCGTTGATCCACGCCGAAGGGAATACGTACGGACTGCCCGGGCAGCATCGGCTGGACAGCGGTGCTGCCGATGCGCGCGCCATCGCGATACAGTTGCATGCGGGCATTCTGTACGGGTGTCTCGCCATTGTATTCGAAGCGGGCTTCCAGGTAAGCCCGGGCGACACGCGAGGGCACGGCACGTGACACCAACTCCACTTCGGTCTCGTCACGATCGACGGGGAAGATCCGTTGCTGGCGATCGGCTGCCACGCTGACCCGCCCGGGAATGACATGGTCCACCTGATAGCGCGTATCGACGGTGACGACCGGCGAAAAGGCGGTGCCGGCGGATTCACTGTCGCCGCGGACCCGGCTTCCCGTCACCATCACTTCCTCGATCCCGTCGGCGCGCTGTTGAGCGACGGGGCGCCGCCCGGTGTCCACAAACAGCGGCCGCAGTTCAGGCGTGACCGGGTCGCTTACCGGCGTGGCGGTACTCAGGGTCAGTATGATGTCCTGCCAGTCTTCGCCGGTGCCCTGGCTGATGGCCGCCTGACGGAACAGGCTGAGCCGGCGTGACGGGGTGTCGAGGCGGGCCTCGTAGATCCAGGACCACGATACGCCCTGTTGCGGATAGGTCAGGGTGACGTCGGTGCTGATGGCGTCATCGCTCTGCAGGTTGATCCGGACCCGGCTGGAGGAGCGCTGGTTGTTGGCCACCTGGTCCAGCTGAAATCGGACCTGTTCGATCTCCCGGTCCAGTGGACGCAGTTCGATGTTGGCGGTGCGAATGCGTTCCCGCGCCTGAGCCGAATTGTCCGACATGACGGAGATCAGGGTCGCCAGCTCTTCTCCGTCTATCGAGGGTCGTACGCCGGAATCCCCGGCGAGCAGGTTGTCCAGCAGTCGCAGTTCTGAGCGGGCGGTTTCCACCTGGTCGGCGATGACCTGGCGCTCGTCTTGCAACGCCTGCAGCTGGTCACGCAGTTCACTCTCGCGATTGCTGACCGATGCCTCCCGGTAATTCTCCTGGATCCGCAGATTGCTGAACTGTACGCCCGTATCGGCGATGACCAACTGCAGCAGTGCGGGGTTCAGTCCCCCGGGCAGATCTTCCAGCACCAGCGTACTGGCGCCGGCCGGAATATCGAGCTCACCCGACCGGGTGACGCTGGCCGAACCGGGGTAGATCGTGACGGCGTCAATGGCGAGATTGGCGTTCACTTCGACGGGCTGCGCCTGTGTGGAGGCGGCGGACCATGACATCGCCAGTGCCGCGATCAGCACAGGATAAGGAGGGCGAAAGTGAATGACTGATAGGAAACGCCGGAAATCCATGGGTTTGTACCTCTCCTGGTGGCAATGGCACAGTGGTCTGACTCCGATCATACCGCCTTTCAATGACGCGGGGCTATCGGCCGTGCGGGTTGACCATGCGCTCGGGCGACAGACATTTCTCCAGCGTGGCATCGTCCAGGAGTTTCTCTTCACGGACCAGATCAATCACGCTGCGACCGGTCTCCAGTGCTGTGCGGGCGATACGCGTCGCGTTGTCGTAGCCGATCCAGGGGTTGAGCGCCGTGACCAGTCCGATGGAGTTGTCCACCAGTGCCCGGCAATGCTCCCGGTTGGCCGTGATGCCGGTGATGCAGTGCTCGCGCAGCATATCCATGGCGCGGCGTAGCAGGCGCATGTTGTCGAAGATCTTGTAGGCGATCAGTGGTTCCATCACATTCAGCTGCAGCTGGCCGTTCTCGGCCGCCATGGTCACGCTCAGATCGTTGCCGATGATCTCGTAGGCCACCTGGTTCACCGCTTCCGGGATCACCGGATTGACCTTGCCGGGCATGATGGAAGAGCCGGGCTGGCGGGGGGGCAGGTTGATCTCGTTCAGGCCCGTCCGCGGACCGCTGGACAACAGACGCAGATCGCTGCTGATCTTGGACAGTTTCACCGCCAGTCGCCGGGTCATGCCGGAAAAGACGACAAATGCCCCCATATCCGAAGTCGCTTCGATCAGATCCTTTGCCAGACGCATGCGATGGCCGCAGATCGCCTCGAGGTGGTACACGGCCAGTGCCCCGTAACGCGGGTCGGCATTGATGCCGGTCCCGATCGCCGTGCCGCCCAGGTTGACTTCCCGCAAGAGGTCGATATACCCGGCAATGCCATCGATGTCCTCACCCAGCGTCGTGGCGAAGGCGCCGAATTCCTGACCCAGCGTCATGGGCACCGCGTCCTGTAACTGGGTGCGTCCCATCTTGATGACATCGTGAAACTCATCCCGCTTGTCAGCGAAGGCGTCACGCAATCGGGCCAGGCTGTCCACCAGTTCCACATGGGTCAACTGCATTCCGACGCGGATGGCAGTGGGATAGGCGTCGTTGGTGGACTGGGACATGTTGACGTCGTTGTTCGGATGCAGCCACTGATAGTCACCCTTGTCGTGCCCCAGGTACTCCAGACCGATGTTGGCAATGACCTCGTTGGCGTTCATGTTGGTCGACGTACCGGCACCGCCCTGGATCATGTCCACGACGAAGTGCTCGTGATACTCGCCATCGATCAGCTGGTCACAGGCGTACGCGATGGCCTCGTACTTGTCTGTCGACAGCAGACCGATGTCCCGGTTGGCCAGGGCGGCCGCTTTCTTGACCATGGCCAGCCCGAGGATCAGTTTGGGAAAATGCGACAGCGGCACGCCGGTCAGCCGGAAGTTCTCCAGTGCGCGCTGTGTCTGTACGCCATAGAAGGCGTCGGCGGGGACGGCCAGCGGGCCGAGCAGATCCCGTTCCATCCGATGGGGATGATCGATGAGCTCTTCCTGCAGTGGGGTGTCTCCGAGCATGGCGTGAGGCTCCTCTCGTCGGATCGCTCCGGACCGTGTGCGATTTGGTCGATGGATCAGGCCTGCTGTTGACGGGCATCGACCGTTGGAGGTTCATCGCGGCCAGTATAGCGCAATTGCTTTATCATAGGGGGTCGCGGCGAGAACACACTGGACAACGAGGGAGCAGAGGCACATGGCGATGAACCGGTATTTCGAACGCCTGTGGCGAGCCCTCTCGAAGCCCCGGAGGGAGTGGGAGACTGACACCCTGGAACGCATGCGGCCCCCGCTGCCGGTGATCTGGCTGCTGGGCAAGACCGGTGCCGGAAAGTCGTCACTGATCCGTGCCCTGACCGGCCTCGACGAAATCGAGGTGGGCAATGGTTTTGCCCCGTGCACGCGCACGGCCGACATGTTCGACTTTCCCGAAGAGATGCCGGTGGTGCGCTTTCTCGACACCCGCGGTCTGGGCGAAACCGGGTATGACCCGACGGAAGACCTCGCTGCCTGCGAGAAGCGCAGCCACGTGTTGTTGGTGGTGGCGCGCCTGGATGACCCGGTGCAGGGCGAGATGGCGGCCGCCATGGGTATGGTGCGCCAGCGTCGTCCGAAAACGCCGATCATTGTGGTGCATAACGGGGCGGACCTGCTGCCGGAGGAGCAGGCCCGCTTCCGGGCCCTTCAGCAGACCCAGCAGGTATTTGAGAAGGCCGCCGGCGGGACACTGCCCTATGTGGAAACCGTGCTGGGGCCAGGTGCAGCCTCTGAGACGGAAACGGCTATCGACGCGTTGGTGACGCAGCTCGATGATGTCATTCCCGAGGTCGCGCTGCTGCTGGCGAGGGAGGAGCGCCGGGGCCTCGAGCGCGGGGCGTTCTCGCGGATGCGCGCCAGGGTTCTCTGGTATGCGGGGGCGGCGGGCGCCTCTGATGTGGCTCCGGTCGTGGGTGCGGTCACCGTACCCGCCATCCAGGCCGACATGCTGCGGACGCTGGGCAGGCAGTACGGCGTGGAATGGACCCGCTCGCGCATGACCGAGTTCGCCGTGGCACTGGGGGCCGGTGCCGCTGCCCGTTACGGCGCCAGTTACGCCATACGCCAGCTGACCAAACTGATTCCGGTGTATGGCCAGACCGCGGGCGCGGCCGCCGCGGGTACCGTCAGCTTCGCCGCGACCTATGCACTGGGACGCGCGGCGGCGTTCTATCTCCACCGCACACAGAAGGGGCTCTCCATTGATACCGACGAATTGCGCGCACTGTATACCGACGCACTGAGGAGGGCACGCCGTGAAAAGCACTGAGAAATTGCGTCGGGCGCTGTTGCGCTGGGATCACCTGCTGATGGGGCTGGTGCTGGGCCTGCCATTCGTCGCGCTGATGGGGCTGGGGTTTCTCTGGCTGATCGAACACGGCGCCCTTCTGTGGTTCCTCGGCGTGAGTCTGTTACTGAGTGTGCTGACGTATCTGCTGCGGGGCGTGTTGTACAGGCGCTGGCACAGTGCCGTCGATCCCGGCACGAGCGAGACCGATCTGTCCGTCGAACCGGACCCTGACTGGCTGCCCGGGGAAAAGGCGGTGTTTGCCGAGGTCGGAGAGTACATTGCGGAGATCACCGGTTCGGCGCAGCCCTGGGAAGATCTGCCGCAACACGCCCTGGAGGTGGTGAACCGGGTCGCGGCCGGGCTGGATGGCAAGAACCGGGGGGCACTGAATTTCACGCTGCCCGAAGCCCTGTTGCTGCTGGAGTCGACCGCCTCGCGCTACCGCGGACATCTGCGTCGCCGACTGCCTTTTTCCGATCAGGTGTCCCTGGCCACCCTCCATTGGCTCTGGCGCCAGCGTGACCGAGCCAACCTGATATGGAAAGTCGCTCATGGCGGCGGTCGGGTCGCCCGTTTTGCCCTCAACCCCGCCGCCAGTGTCCTGCGCGAGCTGGAGCAGATCGTGGCCGGGGGCAATGCCGGTTACGTGACCGGGAACATGATGGGAGTCCTGCAGGCGGTGCTGCTGGAAGAGGTGGCCTACGGTGCCATCGAGTTGTATTCCGGCCGTCTGCGATTCTCCGAGACAGAACTGATGCAGATCCGGCTGGCCTCGACCCGGGCCGACGAGAAACGTCGGGCGCTGCCGGACCAGCCACTGCGCATCCTGTTCGTGGGGCAGATCAGTGCCGGTAAATCGACCCTGATCAATGCCCTGCTGGACGTGCATCGCGCGGAAACCGACGCGGCCCCGACCACGCAGGGTCTGGTCGCCTATCCGGCGGAACTGGACGGCGTTGCCTGCCATTTTCTGGACAGCGAGGGGCTGGACGGATCTTCCCGTCAGCAGGACAGAATGCTCCGGGAAATGACGCAGGCCGACATGATCGTGTGGGTCATCCGCGCCAACCGCCCGGCCCGGGCAGTCGACCAGCACCTGAAGCAGGCCTTTGATGCCTGGTTTGAAGCGCATCCCCGGCGTCGAAAGCCGGTGGTCATTGTCGTGGCCACCGCCGTGGATCAGCTGACGGACGATTGGCCCGAGGACCGGCAGCCGCTATCGGAGTCCGCTCACGGGATCATCGCGGAAGCGGTACAGGCGATCGCCGGCGAACTGGACGGGTTGCAGCCGCTGCCGGTCAGCACAGGCTCCGCGCCCTGGAACGTGGATGCCGTCAGCGCCGCCCTGTGCTCGGCGCTGCCCGAGTCGCAACGGGTGCAGCGCAATCGACGGCGGGTGGAAGGGGCCCGCCGGCAGAGCCGTCTGCTCGGTCGCTTCAGGTCATGATTGCCCCTGAATCGGCCGGGAAAGTCAGAGATTGACATGTATTGGTAGAGGTACTTTCCATCATGTAGTAGGCTTTTCGGATCAACATAGCAGCATCCGGATCAGGAAGAGGGAGAAATTGTGAAGACGAACATGCAGACCTTTTGCCAGGAATTCTCCAAAGAACTAGAGCCTTTCGGCGAGGAGCTGCGCAAGACGCTCTCCGAACTGCCACCGCGCGAAGATGTCAGGCAGATCGATAGCACCGTCCTGGGCCTGCGGGAAGTGCAGCAGCGCCTGTCCACGCTGCGCGAGAAAGTGAGCAACCAGCGCACCTTCCTGCTGATATTCGGTCCCCTGAAGAGTGGCAAGTCCACCCTGATGAATGCCCTGAGCGGTGCCTATGTCAGCGAGGTCTCCAGCCTCCCGGCCTATCCCGCGCTCGTCTATGTCAAGAACGGCGAGCGGCAGCGCTTCGAGGCGACCGACTACGAAGGTGGCAAGCGTGAATTTCCCGACAATGTGGCTCTGACCGAGGCGGTACAGACCGATCATGCGCAACTGGCCGACGCGATTGTCGCCGCGGAAAAATCGGGTGAAGACTTCGATCCCCAACGACATCATCCCGGCGCCATCCGCCGGATGGATATCGAGATCCCCGCCGCCCACCTGGCTGAGTCCGGCTCCGTGCTCGTGGATACCCCGGGGCTGTACAGCCACATGCGATTCGGGTACGACCAGATGACCCGGGATTTCCGCGATACCGCCGCCTGCGCCATCTTCGTGGTCAAGACCGACAACCTCTTTTTCGAGAAGGTGTTCGAGGAATTCGAGGATCTGCTGAGCTGCTTCAGCCGGATTTTCCTGGTGGCCAATATCGATTCCTCCAAAAAGGACCTGCGTCCGGATGGCACGCTCGAACCCAGTCTGGAGAGCAGTGATCCCCAGCAGATCATCGATTCCTTCCGCTCGCTGTCCATGAGTGCAACCCTGCGCGGCGCCATCGAGGATGGCCGGCTGCAGATCTACCCCATTGACCTGCAGAAGGCGGCGTCCAGAACGCTGCGCGAGATTGCCGCCGATACGGAGTCGGAGGCAGTACCGGAGACAGAACTGGAGACAGAGCCCGGGGCAGAGCTGTACGCAGAGTCGGAGGCAGGGGCAGAGAATCCGGCGGTCACCGGGCAGCGCGGCGATGGCTTTGACGAGTTCGTTACCGATCTCACCGGCTATCTGAACAGCAGCGACTACCTGCACGATTTCATGTATGACACGCTGCGGCTGGCGCAGGATCTGACGGCGGAAGTCGGCGACCTGGTCTCCGGGGATGCCGTGGCCGAGCTGAACCGCGGCATCCAGCATGCACAGCAGGAGCTGGAGCGCGAGCGCGCGCGCCTGTCAGCGTTGGAGAAGCTGGAGCAACAGGACTGGGACGAGGCCTTCACCAAACTGCGTGCGGCCCGGGACCGGCTGCTCGAGGAATTGACCGAACAGGGCGGCGAGCTGTCTGATGAGGTCTTCCGGGAACAGATCGCGGCCTGGATGGAGACCGATGAGAGCTGGAATGACCTGCTGAAACAACGTCTCAACCCCCAGCTCGAGCGGGAGAGCGAGCGCCGCTCACAGCGGGTGCTTGAAGACCTGCGCACGCAGCTGGAAGGCCGCCACGCCGGTGCGGAATTCTCACAGACACAGCTGGCCATTTTCCAGGATGCCGCTCTGCCCGTGGAGGAGGCGCTGACCGCCTGTCGGCAGTACTTCGGTACCGAGATACAGGCTGGCACTCCGCACCTGGTGGTGGACAACGAGTCCATCCCCGTGGCCCGCACCCTGGGCGATTACCTGCTGCTCCGGAGCCGGGGCCGGGTGCGCCAGGAGATCTTTGGCGATGACGGGAACCGACCGGTTCCAGCCGCCGTCAAGCAGAAGCGTCTCAGTAACGAGAGTCTGGAGAAAGTGCAGGCCGCTGTGCGTGCCACGGTCGATCAGGACATGCCCGAACGGCAGCGCCGCTACGCGGACGAGCTGGTGGATGCGCATGTCCGCCAATGCACCGAGGCGCTGAAGCAGGCCATTTCGCGGCGCAAGAACCGGCTGCAGGAGTGGATCGGGCCAACGGAGTCGGCCCTGCAGCGATTCCAGCAGGCGAAGCAGGTGCTGGAGCGCATCGAGAGTAGCAGTGCGCGCTTCAATGGTGAATTGACTCAGTTGCAGAGTCAGTTTGATCTGACACCCGAGTCGGTCACAGAGGATGGTGTCGCGCTTCATGGTGAAGTCGGGAGTGACGAGGAGGTGCTGCAGGACAATTGATGGGTCCCGCGGCGCCGGGGGGCGGATCACCCGCCCAACGCTTCCACCAGCGCCTCGGCGAAACTCGCCGTGGTGCCGGTGCCACCCACGTCCGCTGTGATCCTGTCGCGCCGGTTCTCCAGCACATCTCGTATGGCGGTGCGCAGGGCGGAGGCCTTCTCCATCATGCCCAGATGATCCAGCATATCGGCCGCGGCCAACAGCAGGGCACACGGGTTGGCGATATTCCTGCCGGCAATATCCGGCGCCGAGCCATGTACTGCTTCAAAGATCGCCGCCTCATTGCCAATATTGGCGCCCGGTGCCAACCCGAGTCCGCCGACCAGTCCCGCGCACAGATCGGAAACAATATCGCCGAACAGATTGGTGGTGACCAGGACATCGAACTGGTGGGGGTTCATCACCAGTTGCATGCAGGCGTTGTCGACGATCATTTCCTCGAATCTGATGTCGGGGTAGTCCCGCGCGACTTCCCGTGCCACATCCAGAAACAGGCCGGAACAGCTCTTGATGATGTTGGCCTTGTGGATTGCCGTGACCTTCCCGCGTCCCCGACTCTGTGCCAGTTCGAAGGCGTGACGCACTATGCGTTGCGAGCCTGTGCGCGTGACCTTCATTGTGGCCAGTGCCGTCTCGCCATCCTCTGATACCTCCTGGCCCTCGGACAGGTAGGCTCCTTCGGTGTTTTCCCGGACGGTGATGAGATCGATGTCCTCGTAACGCGACGCGGTCCCGGGAAAGCTGATGGCCGGGCGTATATTGGCATACAGGTCAAAATGGCGGCGTAACTGCACATTGATCGAGGAAAAACCCTTGCCGACCGGTGTGGTCAACGGTCCTTTCAGCGCGATGCCGTGTCTGGCGATGCTGTCGAGAGTGGATTCGGGAATGAGTTCTCCCTGCGTCTCCAGGGCGTGGAGCCCGGCATCGACAAGGTCATAGTCCAGCCCGCAGTCCAGGGCGTCCAGTACACGCAGGGTGGCCTCCATGATTTCGGGGCCGATACCGTCGCCCCGGATGACTGCAATGGTCCGCTTCATGTACTGCTCCTTTCGCGGGTTTCGCGGGAATGTCCGGTCTGTGTTTCATACTCGACGCCATGATGGCGCAGATATTCCCGGATCAACTGGCGGACCACCTGCGAGGAGGTCAGGTCCTGTGAGGCACACAACTTTTCAAAGGCCTGCTTCTTGTCGGGATCGATCATCAAGGTAAGCCGAGCGGTTTTTCTTTCCATCAGAGCACCCCCTGGGTAACCCGGAGTCGGTGATTGATTGCATATATTACCATGCAAGAGACACTGAATGGTAATAGTATGTTAATATAATTTACATGATCTGGAAGTTTCCCCGTATTGGTACCGGTCTGCGCGCCGCCTGGCGAGAAGGGTACGGCACAGCCGATCTGCGCCGGGATGTGATGGCGGGCCTCACCATCGGTACGGTGGCCGTGCCCCTGTCGATGGCATTGGCGATTGCCACCGGGGTGCCGCCCCAGCATGGCCTTTACACCGCCATCGTCGCCGGCGCCATCATCGCATTGACCGGGGGCTCGCGCTTCAATGTATCCGGGCCGACGGCGGCCTTCGTGGTCATCCTGTTTCCCATCGTGCAGCAGCACGGACTGGGCGGCCTGCTCATTGCCACGATGATGGCCGGTGTCATCCTGGTGGGACTGGGTGCGGCGCGCCTGGGGCGGCTGATCGAGTTTGTGCCGTATCCGGTGGTGCTGGGGTTCACCGCGGGTATTGCGGTCGTGATTGCCGTGCTGCAGATACCCGACTTCCTGGGCCTGAATGCGGGAGAGGCGAGCGAGGGGTTCATTGCCAACCTGGGGCGGATCATCACATCGCTACCCACCATGAATCCCTTCGAGCTGGGCATAGGGGTATTCGTGCTGCTGGTCATGCTGTCCTGGCAGCGACTGCATCTGCCGGTGCCGGCACCCCTGGTTGGACTGGTCGTCGGTGCCGTGGCGGCCTGGGGCGTCAATCGCTGGATGGGCGGGCCTGGCGCGGAAGGCGTTGTGGAGACCATCGCCTCGCGCTTCACCTGGGAGGCACAGGGCGAGACCGGCAGCGGCATACCACCGATCCCACCGTCGTTCATGGCACCCTGGCGATTCCCCGGGCCCGACGGCGCTCCCCTGGAGCTGAACTTTGAGCTGATCCGGTCCTTGCTGGGCCCCGCCTTCGCGATCGCCATGCTGGGCGCCATCGAGTCACTGCTGTGTGCCGTGGTCTCGGATGGCCTGACCCGGACCCGCCATGACCCGAATGCCGAACTGATTGGCCAGGGATTGGGTAACATGGTCGCGCCGCTGTTTGGCGGCATCACCGCCACTGCCGCCATTGCCCGGACGGCCACCAATATCCGCAGCGGCGCCCGTTCTCCGATCGCCGCCGTGGTGCATGCACTGGTGGTGTTGTTGGCGGTGATTGCGCTGGCGGGGCTGCTGGGCCTGGTGCCGATGGCCGCCCTGGCCGCCTTGCTGTTCATCGTTGCCTGGAACATGAGTGAGGCCAGGCACTTTGTGCATACCCTGCGATCCGCACCACCTGGCGATGTGGCGGTTCTGCTCATCTGTTTCAGCCTGACCGTCCTTTTTGACATGGTGCTGGCCGTGGCGGTGGGTATCGGCCTGGCCGCGGCGCTGTTCATCCGGCGAATGGCCCTGCTGACGCAGACAGACCGTATCGATGGCGGGGATCATCCCGCCGTCGACGGGCTTCCGGCCGACGTGGCTGTGTACGATATCAATGGCCCGTTGTTCTTCGGGGCGGCGGACAAGGCGCTGACATCTTTGAAGCTGGTCGACCCCCGCGTCCGTACTGTACTCATCGACATGCACGATGTGCCCAGCATGGATGGCACCGCCATCGTGGCGCTGCAGTCTCTGATCAACGATATGCACCGCGACGGGGTGGCGCTTGTTCTGGTGGGGTTGCCCTCGCGGATCATCGTCAAGCTCCGTCGATCGGGCGTTCGGAAATCCGCCGGAATGCTGACCTATTGCCGTGATCTGGAAGCGGCCAGGCAGGTGGCAAAGCGGTGGTGGCGGCAGAGCGGGCACAGATGACATCCAATGGAACGGGGCGTACACTCGGAGTTCCGGATTGTGAAGGTGTATCGTCGCCATGTTCGAGCCGAACCTGTATCAATCGCTTCTCACCGCCCTGTGTGAGCGTGATGAGTACACACGCGGTCACTGTGAGCGGGCTGGTGTACTTGCCCTGGAAATGGGGCATGCCCTGGCGTTGCCCGCGGCCGATCGGGAATCCCTGCGTATTGCCAGTCAGCTGCATGACGTGGGAAAGATCGGTGTCCGCGATGATGTGCTCCTGAAGCGCGGCCGATTGACTCCCGATGAATGGGAGCAGATGAAGGCGCATTCAGTGTACGGGGAGCGGATCATACGGGATACGACTCTGCCGAATCGCGCCGATGTTGCCCTGATCGTGCGGCATCACCATGAGGCATTCGACGGCAGCGGCTATCCGGACGGACTTGCGGGTCGTTCGGTTCCGCTGAACTGCCGGATCCTGCTGGTCATCGACAGCTATGACGCCATGACCACCACGCGCCCCTACCGAACAGCCCGGTCGCATGACGAGGCCATGGAAATCCTGCACGGAGAGGTTGGTGGCAAAGTGGATCCGCGAATCTTTGCGGCGTTTTCCGAGGTCATCGCCTCCAGTTCTGTTCGTGTCTCCTGAGGTCATCCGGCATGGCGCAATTGATTCCGAATCTTTCGACATGCCTGTCCAGAATGACATCGGGGGAAAAGCGTCTGGCCCGACGGCTGGAGGCTTTCCTGGAGGATGATTATCTGTGCTGGTATGACATCCTCGTCGGCCGGCGCGGGCGTTATCCGGATTTCATAGTGCTGCACCCGTCACGAGGCCTGCTCTTCCTGGAGGTCAAGGACTGGAAACTGGACACCATCCGAAAAATTTCCAAATCGCACGTCGAGCTGCTGACGGATAACGGCAGGACGACTGTATCCAATCCAATCGAACAGGTCAGGCAGTGCGCCTATCAGGTGATCAATCAGTTGGAGCGGGATGATCAGCTTGTCAATCACAGTGGAGATCACGCGGGCAAGCTGAAATTCCCCTACGGCTATGGTGTCGTGTTCACCAACATTGCCCGCGAGCCACTCAGGAAAGCCCTTACTCCGGAAGGTGAGCAGTTGTTGCCGGATCATATGCTCCTGTGTAAAGACGAAATGACCGAAAACGAGGATCCGGAAGCCTTTCAGCAGATATTGTGGGGAATGTTCAACTATGACTTCGGTAACAAGCTGAGTATGCCGGAAATCGAGCGTATCCGCTGGCACCTGTTCCCCGAACTGCGTATTGAGGGTGAGCAACTGGAAATCGAGATCAGTGAGGAACAAGGCGATCAGACAGGCACCGAGCCGTATTCCATACCCGAGATCATCCGCGTGATGGATCTGCAGCAGGAACAGCTGGCCAGAAATCTGGGTACGGGACATCGCGTCATCCACGGAGTTGCCGGATCCGGTAAAACCATGATCCTGGGATTCCGTGCCGCGCAGCTGGCCGAAGTGCTGAGTAAACCCATTCTGGTGCTGTGCTTCAATATCACCCTTGCTGCCAGGTTACGACACTTCGCTGCCGAGAAACGCATCACTGGATCGGTACAGGTCTACCATTTCCACGACTGGTGCGGTCAACAGCTCAAGGCCTATCATTGCAACCCGGCGGAGGGTGACGCGCCATTCTGGGAGCGTCAGGTGGCCGGTGTCATTGCCGGCGTGGAAAAGTCGCGGATACCGCGCGCCCAGTACGGCGCGGTACTGATCGACGAAGGTCACGACTTCGAGCCGGAATGGCTGCAACTGGTTACGCAGATGGTTGATCCGGAAACAGACGCCCTGCTGCTTCTCTACGATGATGCGCAGGCGATCTATCGGAAAAAGGCGGCGCTGAATTTCAGCCTTTCCAGTGTGGGAATCAAGGCGCGAGGGCGCACCACCATCCTGAAACTGAATTATCGCAACACCCGGGAGATTCTCAAATTCGCCTACCGGTTTGCCGAGGAATTCATTGCCGTCGACGAGTGCAGTGATGATGATATTCCTGTGATCGAACCCGAGTCGGCCGGCGCCGTCGGGCCGCAACCGGTATTCAGACAATTTGAACGGGGTGACGACGAGTACAGATTCATCGTCCAATGTGTCAGCAAATGGCTGAGTGACGGTAACCACGCCAATGAGATCGCCATTATTGTTCCCGGCAGGCCCTTCGCCCGGTCCATTGCAGAAAGGCTGTCCGCCGCCGGCATTGACAATTCATGCCTGGTGGACAAGCAGACAAAGGCCGGTTATTCCCCAGGCAACGACCAGGTCACCATCTTGACGATCCATAGCAGTAAAGGTCTGGAGTTCGACCGGGTGATCCTGGCCGGGGTCCACGGCATCAGTCATGTCGCCGACGATATGCCAGAGCAGGTGCGGCTAATGTACGTCGGTATGACGCGGGCGAAGTCGCGGTTGCTGGTAACCTCCAGCGATAGCACGGTTTTTACCGAGCGACTAGTGGACCTGGTGGCACCGTAGCAGGGGTGTCCGCTACCGGCAGGATAAATTGACTAATAAGATGTCACGCTGAACCCCTTGCCGTTCTGGAAACTGGTACACTTCGGTCATACCAGATGTGCAATTTACAGTGCCCGCCATGAACCAGAACCGCCAGCGCAACAAACACACAATCCTCATCCCCGCCCTGCTCCTGGCCCTGATACCCGGGCAGTCACTGTTCGCTGATGATGATCCCCGGGCCAGGGAAGCGGGGCTGACCCCGGGTATTCATGAGCCCGGGGAGCTCAATGCCATTACCGATGTGGCCGGTGTCAGGGTCGGTCATGTCTCCCTGATTGAAGGCACTGATGTACGCACCGGTGTGACCGCCATCCTGCCGCATGACGGCAATCTCTACCAGGACAAGGTGCCGGCCGGTTTCGCGCAGGGCAACGGCTACGGCAAGATGATGGGCACGACCCAGATCATTGAACTGGGAGAAGTGGAGACGCCGATTCTGCTGACCAACACCCTGTCCGTTCCCGAGGCGGCGTCGGGCATCATCGAATGGACGCTGGCGCAGCCGGGAAACGAGCAGGTGCGTTCGGTCAATGCCGTGGTCGGCGAGACCAATGATGGTCGCATCAACAACATCCGCAGGCGCGCCGTCCGGCCGCGGCACGCCATTGATGCCATCGGGTCGGCGGCTTCAGGCCCGGTGGAAGAGGGCAGTGTCGGCGCCGGAGTCGGTACGGTCACATTCGGCTGGAAGGGAGGTATCGGCACCAGCTCCCGCGAGCTGCCTGCCAGCCAGGGTGGCTTCACCATCGGCGTGCTGGTACAGACCAACTACGGTGGCCAGCTTCACATCATGGGCAACCGGCTTACTCCGGAAGCCTTGCGAACGACTGCTGATTCCGTGCCATATGACCCCAGTCCCGATGGCTCCATCATGATCATCATCGCCACCGATGCGCCCTTGTCGGATCGCAACCTGGAACGGCTGGCGGCGCGCTCCTTTCTGGGTGTGGGCCGGACCGGTTCGGCCATGTCCAATGGGTCGGGTGATTACGCCCTGGCATTCTCGACGGCGGACAGTGTGCGCCGCACTCCGGAGCGTCGCAGTGGCCAGCATTCCATCGAGGACTGGCCGAATGGGGAAATGACCCCGCTGTTTCAGGCCGTGGTGGAGGCGACTGAAGAGGCGATCTACAACGCCCTGTTCAAGGCCAGTGACATCA
>JBNJGU010000013.1:0-27524 GCA_051747985.1 Pseudomonadota bacterium
CGCTGCACACCACGTTTGCTGACGCAGAGATTGATGATGTTTCCAAGGTATTCCTGTGGCACCAGTATACTTGCCAACACGATAGGCTCGCGGGTCTCGGCAATGGAAGCCACGGGCGGAAGCGCGGAGGGGCTTTCCACCTTGACCAGATCGCCCGCGGTTGTCACCACCTCGTATACGACGGTAGGGGCCGTGGTGATCAGGGACAGATCGTATTCGCGTTCCAGGCGTTCCTGGATGATCTCCATGTGCAGCATACCCAGAAAACCACACCGGAACCCGAAGCCCAGCGCATCGGAGCTCTCGGGCTCATACTGTAATGACGCATCGTTCAGTGTCAGCTTTTCCAGGGCATCACGGAAGTTCTCGAAATCATCCGATGAAACAGGATAGAGTCCCGCGAACACCTGCGGCTGCACTCTCTTGAACCCGGGCAGAGCCGGCACATCAGGCGTGGAAGCCAGGGTCAGGGTATCGCCCACCGGCGCCCCCTGGATCTCCTTGATGCCCGCGACGATGAAACCCACCTCGCCGGCCTCCAGCAGGCCGGTGACAGTCCGCTTCGGATTGAACATGCCGATCTCGTCCACCACGTGACTCTTGCCCAGGCTCTTGATGATGATCTTGTCACCCTTGCGCAGGGTGCCATGCATGACCCGGACCAGCGAAACCACACCCAGGTAATTGTCGAACCAGGAATCGATGATCAGTGCCTGCACGGCCCCGTCCCGATCCCCTTCCGGCGGCGGCACCAGGCGCACCAGTTCCTCCAGCACGTCCTCGACACCCATACCGGTCTTGGCACTGACCGACACCGCGCCCGAGGCATCGAGCCCGATGATCTCCTCGATCTCCTGCCGCACAGTATCCGGGTCCGCCTGCGGCAGATCCATCTTGTTCAGCACCGGAATGACTTCCAGCCCCTGCTCGATCGCGGTGTAGCAGGTGGCCACGGACTGGGCTTCCACACCCTGCGCGGCATCCACCACAAGCAGAGCGCCCTCACAGGCCGCCAGGGAACGGGAGACCTCATAGCTGAAATCGACATGACCGGGGGTATCGATGAAATTCAGTTGATAACTTTCACCATCCCTCGCCTTGTAGTGCAGGGTGACACTCTGCGCCTTGACAGTGATGCCACGCTCCCGCTCGATATCCAGCGTGTCCAGAATCTGCTCGGACATCTCGCGCTCGGTGAGGCCACCACAGACCTGGATGAACCGATCGGCCAGCGTGGACTTGCCATGGTCGATATGGGCGATGATGGAGAAATTGCGAATCCGGGATAAATCAGTCACGTAACAGCTTCACCTGACGGTTGTGGGCATGATCCTGCCGACCGGCGCACCCGGTTACGGCCAGCTGGCAAGTCTACAATATCTGCCCGTGACTGTCAGTGTATTTCCAGCCTCATGCCCGGACCGTTCAGCGCCGCAGTTCCATGACCAGGGTAGTACCCCGCCCGCCACGGATGATACGGACCGGCACATAGCCGGACTCCGGCAGATCAGCCAACACCTGCTCATAGGTGTCCATCGATGCGATGTCCCGGTGATTCAGACTGGTGATCAGATCGCCGGCCCGCAGACCCGCATGCCGGGCCGCGCCAGCTGCGATCCGGTCGATGATCACACCCCCGTCGACCCCGCCAGGCAACGTCTCCGGATCGACTCCGGACACCTCCATGGCAACTTCTCCCTGCCAGGGTTCAGGCTCGGGAAGCTGTACGGAGGCGAGTTCGGTTCCCGGCAGACCGCCCACGGTTACCGGAATATCCAGCAGCTCTCCGTTTCGGAAGACATGCAGCACACCATCTTCTCCCGGCTGCAACTGACCAACGTGGTACGGCAGGTCGGCGGACCATTCGATCGGGATGTCGTTGAAAGCCAATATGATGTCATTATTGCGGACACCGGCCTCCCGTGCCGGACTTTCCGGCTGCACTTCATCGACGAACGCGCCCCGCGGCCGATCGAGACCGAATGCTGACGCCAGCCCCTGACTCACATCCTTGATCATCACACCCAACAGGCCACGGTTCACTGTGCCCGATTCGCGCAACTGTGCGATCACATTCAGGGCCATGTTGCCGGGTATGGCGAAGGAAATACCGTTCGAACCGCCGGTGCTGCTCAGGATCTGTGCATTGATGCCGATCACCTCGCCATCCAGATTGAACAACGGTCCGCCGGAATTGCCCTGGTTGATGGCCACATCGGTCTGGATGAAAGACACATAATTGGAAGACCCGCGGCTCGGGACACTGCGTGCCTTGGCGCTGACGATACCGACAGCCGCCGAGAACTCCAGACCGAATGGCGACCCGATGGCCATGACCCATTCCCCCACCCGCAGATCATCAGAATCCCCGAACTTCACCGCATCCAGACCCTCGGCATCAATCTTGAGCAACGCCAGATCGGCCAGTTCGTCTGAACCGACAATACTGGCATCATATTCTCGATTATCGGTCATCGTCACGATGATCCGATCAGCAGAGGCGACCACATGGTGATTGGTAACGATATAACCATCCCCGGAAATCACAAACCCCGACCCCACTCCGCCACGTCGTCGTCGCGGCGGTTCTCCGTCCGGGTTCTGCTCTTCCCGCGCCTCGTCATCCTCATCTTCCTCCGGAAACTGCTCTGGCTGCAGCTGGCGCAGAAGATCCTCCAGATCCCGGTTACCGGAACCCCGGCGGGCATTGACGGGCTGCTCGGTGGTGATATTGACGATGGAGGCGGCATTCTGCTCCACCAGCGGGGCAAAATCCGGAAGAGCGGCATCAGCCGCATGGGCCTGAAATACGGTCAGGAACAGGGTCAGACAGACAACGGCGCGCCACATGAGCAGAATACTCCCAGAAAATTCTGGAAATAACATAACGCGTCAGCGCCGACTATTCAATGCGGCCGGAACGGGCTCCGGAAAACTCCTGTCACTCCCGCGATTCACGGGCCGGCAGCAGCTCGCGGTCGGAGACCGGCCGCAGCTGCGGTGTCCGTCTCAGACTCTCCAGCTCCGAGAAGGCATCATCAACCGTGTTGCGGTCTCCCGAAATGGCAACGCTCTGGATATACTCGTTGAGCCGTCGTTGGGCTTCGGCATCAATGGAGGTTGCTTCCGGCTGTGAAGAGCCACGCTCGGCCATCATGCTCGTGCCGGCATCATCACTTCGCAATGACAGCTCCATGCCGAGGAATACCGCCGCGGCGACAGAAGCCGCCACCGCCACACGACCGAGCGGCTGCACCCAGCGGCGCGCATGGCCTGTGCTCACGGTGTCGGTACCGCGCCCCGGCAACGGCTCGTGCCCGATCGCTGCCGCCACCCGTTCACTGAACCCGTCCGAGGCCAGCTGGCAGGGGTCCCCTTCCAGCACGGTGCGCGCCAGACTGTAACGGGACCAGGTCTCCGCCAGTTCCGGTTGCTCGGCCACCCGATCCAGCAGACGCCGCATCTCGAACTCCGACAGTTCGCCATCCAGCAGGGCGGACAGGGCCGCTTCCGGCGTACCGGAGGACTGCTGCTCACCGCGTTCAAATGCCTCGCTCACTCCCGCTCACCTCGCTTCATCGATCATGCCTTGTCGGCGTCACTTTATGTCCAGGGCCGCCCGCAGTTTGCGGTCGATGGCCTCCCGGGCCCGGTAGATCCGGGACCGCACTGTCCCTACCGGACAGTCCATCACGGCCGTAATGTCCTCATAACTCATGCCGGAGAATTCCCGAAGACTGAATGCCGTTTTCAATTCCTCGGGCAGCTCATCGATCGCTGCATGCAGCACGCGCTGCAGATCCTCCTTCTCCAGGTTGGCGTCCGGGCTACCGGTGTCCCGCAGAGCCTCGAACATTTCCGAACGCTGGGCTTCATCCATGTCCACGTCACTGGCCGGCGGTCTTCGCCCCCGCGCCACCAGATGGTTCTTGGCGGTATTGACGGCGATTCGATACAACCACGTATAGAACGCGCTGTCACCGCGAAACCGATGCAGGGAACGGTAGGCCTTGAGAAACGCTTCCTGCGCCACATCCTCGGCTTCATGCGGATCCCGCACATACCGTCCCACCAGTCCCAGCACCTTGTGCTGGTATCGCAATACCAGCATGGTGAATGCTTTATCGTTTCCGGACAATACTCGCTCGACCAGCAAGCGGTCTGAACTCTCAGCCATTCAGCGGAACTCCGTGATGGCCGTTCGTGACCGGAAACCGACGCCTGTCACCATGCATATCTCCTTCAACGGTATAGACCCCCGAAATTTCCAAAAGTTCACCAACTCGACTAAGATGACGCCAGGCACTAGACAGGACAGCCCGCCATGCGACTCCAGCCCGAACCCAGCCCGGCATGACCGCGGATAACCATACCACAGCCGTTCACGATTTCGACATCCTGGTCATTGGCAGCGGCGCCGCCGGGCTCAGCGCGGCGTTGCGTTGCGCGGATTTTGCCAGGGTGGCCGTACTCAGCAAGGGCAGTCTGGACCAGGGAGCGACCTACTGGGCCCAGGGCGGCATTGCCACGGTCCTGGACAGCAACGACAGTCTGGAATCCCATATCCGGGACACCCTGGTGGCCGGCGCCGGCCTGTGCCGTGAACCGGTGGTCCGCGAGGTGGTCGAACGCAGTCATGAGTGCATCGAATGGCTTGTGGGCCAGGGTGTGCCCTTCACCACACGTAAACCGGATGAGATCTCGCCCGGCGACGATGGGCCACTGGCGGACCTGCATCTGACCCAGGAGGGCGGGCACAGCTTCCGGCGCATCATACATGCGGATGACGCCACCGGCCGGGCCGTATTCGAGACGCTGTTGAAGCGTGCCCGCGAACACGCATCAATCACGCTGTTCGAGAACCGCATTGCCGTCGACCTGATCACCCGCCAGAAGCTGGGCATGGAAGGAAACGGTTGTGTCGGTGCTTATGTGTACCGGCCGGTGGACGATCTGGTGGAACGGTTCCGGGCACCATTCGTGATCCTGGCCACGGGGGGAGCCAGCAAGGCCTACCTGTACAGCACCAACCCGGCGGCCGCCACCGGTGACGGAATCGCCATGGCCTGGCGGGCCGGGTGCCGCGTCGCCAACATGGAGTTCAACCAGTTCCATCCGACCTGTCTGTATCACCCTCATGCGCGATCTTTCCTGATCAGTGAAGCCCTGCGTGGCGAGGGGGCAACCCTGGAACTGCCGGATGGCACCCGCTTCATGCCCCGGTTCGATGAACGCGCGGAACTGGCGCCACGGGATATTGTGGCCCGGGCCATCGACCACGAGATGAAGCGGCTTGGCTGTGACTGCGTCTATCTGAACATCAGTCACCGCCCCGCCGATTTCGTCAGACAACATTTTCCCACCATCCACAGCCGCTGCCTGGAATTTGACATCGACATCACCCGCGACCGGATACCGGTGGTTCCGGCGGCCCACTACACGTGCGGTGGAGTGATTGCCGATGTCGCCGGTTGTACCGATCTACCCGGCCTGTATGCCATCGGAGAGACCGCATGCACTGGACTGCACGGCGCCAACCGGATGGCCAGCAATTCCCTGCTCGAGTGTTTTGTCCAGGCATTCGGCTCGGCCCGCCACATTCACCAGCATTTCACTGCCATGGTGCAACATCCCTCGACCGACATTCCCCCCTGGGACGACAGTCTGGTGACCCGTTCTCATGAAGAGGTTGTGGTGTCCCATAACTGGGATGAGCTGCGTCGTTTCATGTGGGACTATGTGGGCATTGTGCGGAGTGGCCGGCGGCTGCAACGTGCGCTGCGCCGGATCGGCTTACTGGAACAGGAGGTCAAAGAACATTACAGCCAGCACCTCGTCAGTCGGGACCTGCTGGAATTGCGTAACCTGCTGCTGGTCTCGCGACTGATCGTGGAGAGCGCACTGCGACGGCACGAAAGCCGTGGCCTGCATTACACGCTGGATCATCCTGACCTGTTACCCGAGGCCAATGACACCATCCTGATACCTGACCGGCGCTGAAAGCGGCCAGGCCAGATCACGTTCCGTTCCCGGACCAGCCCCGCAGATGACGATAAAGCATCCTCCTGTCGTCCGTGGAGAGACTGTCCGGCGCCAGCAGCAGATGTCGGTGCCGATGACGCCGCCCCGGCACGCGATGCCTGAATCGCAGCAACACCAGTCCCGCGGTCATGAACCGGACCTCGGGAGGCGAGACATCGATACTTCCCGAAGCCGTGTCCAGCCGTACTACGCCATCCCTGATCAGCATCCGGCGGAACGGTGACCGGTATCCGCCTGTCGCATACCGGAGCATCGACCACAGGACGACAATCAGGCCCAGCAGCATCGGGACCAGAGACAGCCCGGTCAGAAACACGGCAAGAATCGCTGCGCCATGCAACAACAACCCGGCAATCAGCAGCAGGCGGGATGACCGGATATCGATACCACAGTCCATCACTGCCCGGCGTCGATCCGCTGCTTTGCGTGACGGCGGATCTCGGTAATCAGGGCCTGCTGGGCGGGATCGGCATGCTGCTCACGATCCACCAGCCAGGCAAACAGGTCCTGGTCCTCGGACCGGAGCAGTGTCACATAGGCTTCCTGCTGCCCGGCATCCAGTTCGGGAACACGCTCCCGGGCGAATGGCAGCAGCAGCAGATCCAGCTCCAGCATGCCGCGACGACTGTGCCACACCAGTTTCTTGTACTCGATTTCTGTTACCATGATCCTGTTTTCATACCCATTGAATCAGGAGAATGACATCCCGCCCATGACGATGGAATTGACCATTCCCGGTGACTTCAGCCTGCTGTCCGTCCGCGGCGCGGACGCACGACGTTTTCTGCAGGGTCAGCTGAGCTGTGATATGAACGAATTGTCCATGCAGCACAGTCTGCCCGGCGCCTATTGTAACCTCAAGGGCCGGGTGATTGCCGACTTTGTGGTATGCGATACCGGCGACCGGCTGCTATTGCGGTGCGCGCCCGCCATGGCGGCGCGTCTCCAGGAGGCGCTGTCCCGGTATGCCGTGTTCTTCAAGGTGGAATTGCAGGACACCAGCCCCATCTGGCGCCGTTACGGTCTGATCGGCGAGGCGGCCTTGCAGCACTTCAGCGAACAGTTCCAGAACCCGCCACCTGAACTGCCATGGGAAACGGTGTCGACGGGCGGTATGCTGGCGATACGGCTGCCCGGGACCACTCCGCGACTGGAGATACTGAGCCCGGCCGAAAACGACCTGCCGCCCCACGCAATTGTGAATGAGGCGGCTGCCTGGCAACTGGAAGACATCCGGTCGGGTATCGTCCATGTGGGGGCGGCCCGCAGCGAACAGTACACACCGCAGGTGCTGAACTACGACCTGAACGGCACCATCAATTTCCGCAAGGGCTGTTATACCGGACAGGAAATCGTGGCCCGGATGCACTACCGGGGCAAGGCCCGTCGCCGCCTGTACCATCTGGTCGCCAATGCTCAGGAAGACGATGCCGCCGACCCCACGTCGACCTGGCAGGTGATCAGCCGTGACCCCGATAGCGCGTCAAAGGGTGAAGTCATGGAGCAACAGTCTACCGGAACCGGTGTCGAACTCCTGGCCATCCTGCCAGACAGCCTGGCAGAGGCCGCGCCGGAAACCCTGTACCTGTCCCGCCAGGATGGCAACCCTGAACAGGCGGCGTCCATCCGCGACATTCACCGATTTGACTGAGCGCTGCCCTGTCAGGGCTCCTGTCGCTGGCTGACCACTGGCCTGCCGGACACGGACTCTCCCCCGCCGGCCGCCGCTCCGGTTGTCTCGGCATAACGGGACTGAAGACGGGCCAGTGCTCTGGACACCGACTGGGGTGATCCCGTGCCCTTTGCCAACAGATTGTAGACCACCGGTATGATGAACAGCGTCATCAGCGTGGTCATCAACACGCCACTGAAAATCACCGTTCCCAGCAACACCCGGCTCTCCGAGCCCGCGCCCGAGGCGCTGATCAGAGGCACCGACCCCATCATGGTGGAGATCGCTGTCATCAATACCGGGCGCAACCGCATGTCGCAGGCTTCCACCAGCGCCTCGCGAAAAGCCATCCCCTGGTCGCGCAACTGATTGGCGAACTCGACAATCAGGATGCCGTTCTTGCTGGCTATACCGACCAGAATGATCAGGCCGATGTTGGTGTAGATGTTCAACGAACCGCCAGTCAGAAACAGTCCCAACAGCGCGCCGAACACGGCCAGTGGCACGGTGGTCATGATCACCAGAGGATGTACAAAGCTCTCGAACTGAGCGGCCAGCACCAGAAACACCACCAACAGTGCCATGCCGAACACAAAGGCGAGACCGCCACTGGCCTCCTTCAGGTCCAGCGATTCCCCCTTGTAGTCGATCTGGGCATGCTCGGGCAACTCTTCCATCACGACATTCTCGAGAAACGCCAGCGCATCTTCCAGCCTTACGTCGGGTGCCAGATCGGCCGATAGCGTGATCGCCCGCATGCGGTTGTAGCGGTTCAATGAGTTTGGGGCAGAGCTGTTCTCCACGGAAACCAGATTGGACAATGGTATCAGCTCATTGCTGGTGTTGGAGCGTACCTGGATATTGGTCAGGTCATCGGGGCTGGCGCGCTGGCTGTCCTCGGCCTGGAGAATGACATCATATTCCTCTCCGCGATCGGCAAACGTGGTCACCCGGCTTTCACTCATCATGGCCTGCAGCGTGCGTCCGATGCTCTGGATGGATACGCCCAGATCAGCGGCTCGCGTCTTGTCGACCGTCACGGTCAGACCCGGCCTGGTTTCCAGATAGTCCGAGTTCATGCGGGCGAACATTCCGCTTTCGTCGGCCCGCTCGATCACCAGATCGCGCCATTCGGCCAGTTCCTCGTACTCCCGCCCACCAATGACAAACTGGACCGGCATACCACCGCCACCGCGAACCAGTCCGGAACGCATGAACATGTTGACCTGCAGCCCCGGCATATCCGACCAGGCAGTGCGCAACTCACCCATGATCTGCTGCGTGGATTTCGGTCGCTCACTCCAGGACGGCAGTGACAGAATGGTCATGCCACTGTTGACACCGGAGCCACCACCAAAACCGGGGACCATGGTGATGACACTGTTGATCTCGCCCCGGTCCAGATACGGCAGAACTTCATCCTGCAACTGTGACACCTGCTCTGTCATGTACTCCAGACTGGCCCCTTCCGGCCCGGTCATCCGGACCAGCACCACGCCCTGATCCTCCGTGGGTGCAAATTCCTGGGGAACCTGTTGTAACAGGAACCAGATTCCCGCTCCCACCAGCAGCAGGCTGGTCAATACCAGCAGGCTATAGCGCAGACAGACCTCCAGGGTCTGGTGATACCCGCGCTGCAGCCAGCGGAACACGCGGTCCACGGTCTCCGTCAGACGGTTGCGGCGTTTTTCCCGCCGAAGCAGTCGGGAACACATCATCGGGGTCAATGACAAAGCTAGCACGGTGGAGAATATCACCGCCCCGCCGATGGTCACTGCCAGCTCGTAGAACAGTATGCCCATGTTGCCATCCATGAACACGACAGGAACGAACACGGCAATCAACACCGCGGTGGTGGCCACCACCGCGAAACCCACCTGTCTGGCTCCGTTATACGAGGCCAGCAAAGGCGGTTCACCAGCTTCCACGCGACGCTGGATGTTTTCCAGTACCACGATCGAGTCATCCACGATCAACCCGACGCAAAGCACCAGTGCCAGCAACGTGATGAGATTGATGGTCAGGCCGAAGGCGGCCAGCACGATGAACGCTCCAAGCAGGCACACCGGAATCGTCACTGTGGGAATCAGCATGGTGCGGATCGAGCCCAGGAAGAGATAAATCACCAGACTGACCAAGAGCACGGTCAGAAAAATCGTCGAGTACACCGAATCGATGGCATTCTCGATGAATTCCGCGTCGCTGGACGACAGTACCAGCTGCATGTGATCGGGCAGCGTGGCATTGATCCGATCGGCCAGTTCCGTGGTGCCACGCATGACCGCCAGGCTGTTGGCAGTGGACTGCTTGACGATGCCGATACCGACCGATTCAACACCATTGCCCCGATACACCGTGCGTTCATTGGCCGAGCCCAGTTCAATGCGTGCCACATCATCCAGTGTGATCAGCTGACCCTGCGGACCACGCGCCACGACCAGGCGCTCGAATTCGTCCGGTGCCTGGAAGGCACGGTCCACGCGGACCGTGAACTCGCGCTCGATGGAATCCACCCGACCGGCGGGCAATTCGAGGTTCTCCCGCCGCAACGCCGAATCCACATCGGTGACGGTCAGTTCCCTGGCGGCGAGAGCGTCACGGTCCAGCCAGATCCTCATGGCATAACCACCATTGCCACGTACCTGCGCATTGGCGACCCCGTCCACCACCGCGAACTGATCCGCAATGTAACGATTGGCATAATCATTCAGTTCCAGGAAGCTCATCTGCGAGCTGATCAGATTGAAGAACTGAATGGGCCGGGCGTCCGCATCAGCCTTTGCGATCTGCGGTGGGTCAACGTCCTCGGGCAGACGCCGGGCCACTCGCGAGACCTGGTCCCGTATATCGTTGGCTGCGGAATCGATGTCGCGGCTCACATCAAACTCGACCGTGACCCGTGAACTGCCGTCGCTACTCGAGGAATTGATGGAAATCACCCCGTCAATGCCGTTGATCTGGCTCTCGATCACTTCGGTGATCTGCGTCTCCACGACTTCAGCGGCCGCCCCCGGGTAACTGGTGCTGATGGAGACAATCGGAGGGCTGGTGTCGGGATACTCCCGTAATGGCAATTCCATGAATGACAACACGCCGAAAGCCACCAGCATGAGACTGATCACTGTGGCAAAGACGGGTCTTTTCACCGAAACATCGGAAAGAATCATGTCAGATCACCGCACTGGTTGGAGAGCGACCCTTCGCTCAGCTATTGTTTGATTCTTCAGGACGTTCCACGGCGGCACGACCGCCATCTCCATCAAGCAACAGCGGACTGTCGGGCGGATTCAGTATACGCACCGGCTGACCCGCCCTCACCTGACCGATACCATCGGTGATCACATGATCTCCGACATCCACTCCGGAAACGATCTCTACGATACCCGGTCTGCGACGCCCCAACTCCACTTCGACACGGCGCGCCACATTTTCACCATCCGGCATGAACACATACTGGCTGCCCTGGCTGGGCACGATGGCCTGCTCCGGCACGACCAACACCTCGCGTGGACTCAATGCCACGGTAGTGGTCAGCAACATGCCGGGCCTCAGGGCACGGTCTGCATTGTCGATGTGCGCACGCACGCGGACGGACCGGCTGACCGGGTCAATCCGGCTGCCGATCGACCGCACTTCACCGGAAAAGTCACGTCCCCGGTACACGATGCTGCCGGCCTCCACGCCCAACCCCGACTCCAGCTGGGCCAGATACATTTCAGGCACGTCAAAGTCCAGTTTGATGGTATCGATTTCATCCAGTGTGGTAATCACGGTGCTCGGAGAGACCAGACTCCCCTGGCTGACATTCCGGAAGCCCAGCACCCCGGCAAACGGCGCTCTGACAAGACGGTCTTCCAGGTTGGCAAGTATGCCGTCCAGCTGCGCCCGGGCAGCTTCCAGTCGCGTCTGCGCCTGATCCAGTTCATTCTCGGAAATGAAGCTCTCGCCGATCAGACTCTGCAACCGATCATACCGTCTGCGTGCGTCATCCGCGTTGGACTGCGCCTCCGCAAGACGGGCAGACTCAGCCGTATTGGTGAGTTCGACCAACACATCACCGGCCTCTACGAAATCACCGTCCTGGAAATGGATCCGACTGATGGTGTCAGTCACTTTCGGCGTGACGTCGACGGATTCATTGGCCACCGCCGTCCCCACCGACTCCACCCGGTCCGCGATCATACGGTTTTCCACGACAGCCACCGAGACCGGCACAGGACCGGCTCCGCGTCCCGACGGACCACCCATGCCCGGCGGACCGCCGGCCGTGGAGGCATTGTCCTGAACCCTGGACCATACGGCCCACGACAGACCAAGTGCCGCGGCCAGAAAAACAATCAGCAACGGATGCCGTCTGATAAATTGGAACACACGCGTCTCCCGAGACCCGGATCAAGATGGCTGGCATTATCACCACTTTGAGACTCCGCCGGGTTACAAAGTGTTACCAAATCCATTACCTGCGCCAGATACCGTCCCAGATGCGATGAACAGCCGTCTCACGAACTGCAGGAAAGCATGGAGCACCCGGCCCTGTATCTAGCCCAGTCCGGACGGCGCGCCGACCAGGCCTCGCGGCCAGGCTGTTCGGTGTAGGGATCACGCAGAACATCGAGCAGTTGCCACAGACTGTCCGTGTGCCCCGCCTCGACATCATCGATGACCTGCTGCACAAGATAGTTCCGGGGCACATACAGCGGATTGACCCGGTTCATCGCCACACGCCGCTCGTCCTGATCAGCCGATGGCTCGAGCAGCAGCCGCGTGCGGTATTGTTGCTCCCATTCGAGCAGCGCCGTGCGCAATTCTTCCTCCTGCAACGCCGACTCGTCATAGTAGGCCGGTGCCAGGTGCCGCGGCAGCTGATCAGCAGGACCACCCGGATCCAGTTGTGCCAGATGCCGGTAAAAAAGGGTCATGTCCGTTTCCCGGAGTTGCAGCAGGCGCTCCAGTGAACGGATCAGGGTTTCATCCGACTCACCCGGGATCGAGGTCAGCCCCAGTTTCCCGCGCATCATCTCCAGCCATTCCTCATGGAACCGCTCTGCATGCGCCGTCAGAATGTCTTCCAGTGCCCGCGGCCTTCCGGTGGCGACAACCATGGCATTGGCCAGCCGGTTCAGGTTCCAGAAAACGATCTCCGGCTGCGCGCCGAACCGATAGCGACGCTGCCCGGCATCAGTCGTGTTCGGTGTCCATTGCGGATCATAATCATCAACCCACCCGTAGGGGCCATAGTCAATGGTCTCGCCGAGCATGGACATATTGTCGGTGTTCATGACGCCGTGCACGAAGCCGACGCGCATCCAGTGAATGACCATTTCCACGCTGCGTTGACAGACCTCATCGAACAGGGCCTCGTGCCGTTCGCGTGGCTCACGATGGCGCTCCACCAGGTGCGGAAAATGATGGCGCTCCGTGTAATCGAGCAATGTCTCCAGCAATGCGTTGTCACCACGGGACACGGGCAGTTCAAAATGACCGAATCGAAGGAAACTGTTGGACAGGCGACAGACAATGGCACCGGGCTCTGCCCGTGGATGTCCGTCGTAGAACATGTCCCGTACCACGTCGTCGCCAGTCAGCACCAGACTCAATGCCCGGGTGGTGGGTACCCCCAGATGATGCATGGCTTCGCCGCAGACAAACTCGCGCAGGGAAGATCGCAATACAGCCCGGCCGTCGGCGCCTCTGGAACAGGGAGTGACACCTGCCCCTTTCAGTTGCAGCATCCACAACCGACCATCCACCGCCATCACTTCGCCCAGATTGATGGCGCGGCCATCTCCCAACTGCCCCGCCCAGGCCCCGAACTGATGCCCTCCATAGATCGAGGCGTGCGGATCCATACCCGGCAACAGCTGGTTGCCACTGAACACATCGGCGAATCGGGCCGAACGGGCATCGTGCTCATCCAGACCCAGAAGCGCCAGCATCTCCGGGGACCAGGCCAGTACACGCGGAGCCCGAACCGGCGTGGGCTGTACCGGCACGGTCACCGCACCGGCGATCTGCCGGGGCCGGTTGGGTCCCGGCTCCTCCCCCGGCAACTCCCGGGTGAACCGATTGTCAAAATGGAGGCTGTCCAGTCCCCGCTCACTCATACCACACCCTTTTACTCCGTGATCCCGTCGGGCAGGGTATCACGCAGCGCCTGCAACAGTCCGTCCGGTCGGGCAGCGTCACCGCGCGAATAATCACAGACCCCGGCAGGAAAGATACGGCGCAGGCGGTCACGATATACCTGCATATCCCGGTCCCCGTAGACCCCCGCCTCAATGGCCTCATCAACAGACTGCAGATGACACTGGAAGACATCCGCCCGCATGCCGTCGCCGGCCACCTGTCTGGACGTGCGGTAGGGGGGATGACGGGACAGACAGGCGCCGGACTGCCCGGCATCGTTCCAGGGCCCATCCCATACCCCGGCGCCTTCCGCGATCACCTTGCCGGAGGCATTAAAACAACGATCCGTCGCACTGGCTGGCGGCTGACCCTTTCCATCCGTCAACCACTGATCCATGGCATCAATGGCCAATGGACGGGGGTCGAAGTCCGGGTGTGCCACCCAGATCCGCTGCAGGTCGGCGTTACCCATGACATCCTGCATGCGACTGCGCGTAGTGAACGAGGCCAGCGAATGGTGCATGTCCAGTTCGGGGTCCAGGTAGTGCCTCGCATCGATCACCGGAATATCGATCACGCCCGTGAACACCTCACCGGACAACCAGGCTGCCTGCATGGCGGGTCGATGGCCAACAGTCCGCGGCGCCGGCACCCCCGGCGCGGGTGGACGGGTCATGTTGTGATCGCTCCAGAAGGAGAGATCGATGGGCCATAATCCACCGTTGAGAAACCAGAACCGCTCCGGCTGCATCTCTCCGGGGGCCTTCCAGCCACCAATCTCGCGATTCAGCTTCAGGAATGTATCGATGGACAGGTCTCCCGAGCGCACCGAGGCCAGGCCATATTGCACGCCGACATTGTCCCAGGTACGCCAGGCATGACCATTGGCATCACGCCCGTACACGGACGGCACGCTGTCCCAGTGCGACCAGTGCACCTGCTGCCGCAGCGTTGTCGAGTAATCCCGTGGATTGTCAATGAAGCGGGGATTGTTGATCAGCGGCGTCAGTCCCCGCCAGCCGCTGACGCATTCACTCGAACCCGCAAGACCTTCCAGGCGGGACCATCGGCCACGCAGTAGATCGGCCGCCCGCTGACCGGGCGCGTAACGATTGTCGGCGTCGTCGCTGGCATTGAGCCCCTGGATCAGTGAACGGTTATCCCAGCTTTCCCATAAGGGATTGTCCCGGTCGGTCACCTCGGCGAAATACTCCAGCAATTCACAATCCTGCACATGGATGGTCTGCGTGATCATGTCCGGGTAGGCGTACAGGGCAATGATCCCGTCCAGCAGTCCTGGCGCGTTCTGGGCCAGCAGATATTGCTGGATGGCCCCACCGGAAGGCCCCACCCCCATCGTGTATAACGGCTCTCCATACTGGGCGGTGAATTGCCGTTTGACGCGCCTGGCCGTGTCTTCCGCCAACCGGATGTTGAAATGATTGCGGGACTGGTTGCCGGTCGAATGGACCACGGCATAGCCCCGGGCCAGTTCCCGCTGCCGCTCCTCCAGCACATAGCGCAGCGACAGATCTCCCTGGCGCCAGCCGACCCCCACTCCACCACGGAACTGATAGATCAGACGACGGTTCCAGAGTGAAGTATCGGGTCCGGTATCGCGCTCACCGGGATCCGCCAGCACGGCAATCGCATAGAAGAATCGATTGATGGTGCCGGTTTCATAACGAACCACATAGTCCACCCGCCGGCCATCCACCGTGATCTGTTCGATATCACCGTCAGCCTCTTGCAGTGGACGAAACTCGCCACTGCCCTGCTGCCGGTAGTAGTAGCGCACCCGGGTCGGGTACTCGCAGTCACGACTGTAGCCCGTGATCTCGTTCGTATTGAGACCGCGTATTGCTGCCCCGGCGGTGTCCCCGGACTCGTGGGCACGTGCGAACACGGGCACACCATACCCGTGCTGATTGTCCGTCAGAGGCTGGGCATGCGCGGGACGACTGTCGTCGCGACCGCAGTAGAAAGGATATTGTCGCGGCCCCGCAAACAGGGGCTTCGAAGGTCCGACCTGACCCGGCCGGACAGGAAACGGGAATGTCTCGGGCGGTCGATCGACAAGCCTTGGATGCGGGCCGTCGTACGGCTCCCGCGGACCGGCCACTTCGGAGTACAATGTGCCGGGTGGAACATCAAGCACGGGAGCCAGCGGCGCCGAGGGTAGTGATGGCACGGTCCGATAGACCTGCCATGCACCCGCCGTGAGCAGCAACAGCAGAAGGATGAAAACGACTCTCAACGGCTTGTTGAACATCAGTCCCATGGTGTCAATCGAAACGGTTCACTCCAGTCCGCCACGCTCGATCAATGTGGCGTTCGCCGTGCCCCCACCTTCGCAGATCGCCACCAGACCATAACGACGGTTGCGACGTTCCAGTTCGTACAGCAATGTCGTCATCAGTTTCGCACCAGTGGCACCCAATGGATGCCCCAATGCCTGCGCCCCGCCATTGACGTTCAGGCGCTGGATGTCGGCATCCATGGCTTTCAACCAGGCCAGCGGCACCGGCCCGAAGGCCTCATTGACCTCATAGAGGTCGATATCATCCATCGAGAGATCGGCCCTTTTCAACAGCCTTTCGGTCGCCGGAACGGGTCCCTCCAGCATGATCTCGGGATCGGAGCCGATCACGGCGAGGGAATGGATACGTGCCCGCACGACCAGACCGTATTTTTCCACGGCGCGACGGCTGGCGATCATCAGCGCAGCGGCACCGTCGCTGACCTGGCTCGCTGTTCCGGCCGTGATCAGACCGCCCTCCTTCAGCGGGTTCAGTCCCTGGAGAGCATCCAGACTGGCATCGAAACGGACACCTTCATCCTGCTCGAAGGTCCGGGTGATCCCGTCCGGATCCGTGATCTCATACGGTACGATCTCCTCTCGGAAGTGCCCGGCATGGATCGCGGCGGCGGCGCGCTGGTGACTGAGCAATGCAAACTTGTCCAGCTCCCGACGACTGATGAAATATTTCTCCGCCAGCAGCTCGGCTCCAGTGAACTGACTGAACTCGATCCCCGGATATAACTCGTCGAGGCGCTCACCACGCGGGACGCCGCGGCCGCACTCACGCCCATCGCTGAGGTCGACACCGATCGGGACCTGGCTCATGTTTTCCACGCCGCCACAGATCACCAGGTCCTGCGTGCCCGACATCACCGCCTGCGCTCCGAAATGGATGGCCTGCAGAGAGGATCCGCACTGTCGGTCCACCGTGACACCCGGCACGGAAAGATCGAGTCGCGATGCCAGCACAATATTGCGCGCGATATTCCCGGACTGCGCACCAATCTGGGTCACGCAACCGAAAATGACGTCGTCCACAACATTATCCGGCACATGACATCGGTCGAGCAGCTCATCGACCACCGCGGCTCCCAGGTCGATCGGATGCACGCCACTCAGGGCACCATTGCGTTTGCCGGTGGCCGTCCTGACCGCCGAGACGATGAAGGCTTCCCCCATTTCTTCACTCCTTCCGGGCCCCACGCCCGCGCTCACCCGAACACATGACCGATCCAGCGGCCGCTCAGCATCGCTCCACTCCACAGCACCAGCGACACGACCGCCGAGGCACGTATCGCCAGCGGCGCCCTTTCCGACACCGTGACACCCGTCAGCAACGGATACAGTCTCATATGGAATATCATCACATTGAAGCCTGCCAACACAAGCAGTGCCATCTTCCACTGGAAGGCAGGATTGGTCACATGCGTGGCGGCCCGGGTCAGAAACAGGGCCACACCGGTCATCACCGCGACCAGAAAGGCAGCCATTGTCCATGGCAGCAGAGAGCGCAGCACATTGGACACCGGACTCTCCGACAATGCGATACCCAGCAACCTCAGGTCGGCCATCAACAGCATGCCCAGCATTACGCAGATACTGAGTACATGCAGGGAATTCATCGCGGGAAACCAGATGGTGGCCGCCAGGGTCTGCACCCAGGGAAGCAGCTCGAGCTGTAGCCAGAAATCCTGTGGCATGGCTTCCTCCAGTAGACTCAGGCCGGCCAGAACAGGTAGTCGGAATAGGCGATCCAGCGACCCGCCAACACCACCGCCAGCCATGCCAGCAGGGCCACAACCGCCACCAGGCGTGTCAGGATATCGCCTTCTGACAATGTCAGCCGGATCCGCCGCGACACCACCACCGTGGAAATGATGGCCACCAGCAGCAGTCCCATCTTGATGCCGAACACGGGATTCAACAGATAACGGTGCGGGCGGGCGAGCAGGAACGGCAGCATCGACAGGGGCTGCACTGACAGGGCCCCGATCGCCCAGGGCATCAACTGACGCCGTAAGGACCACAATGAATGATCGCGCAGTGCCAGCCCCTGCACCCGCATCAACAGCAACACGGCCGATCCCATCAGCACGGCGGCGGATAACAGGTGCACGGTCTGCAGCACCGGTGGCAGCCCCGGAATGCCTCCCAGTGCGTCCGTTGCCAGTCCGTTGGTCGGGCCTGAAGCCAACCAGTCAGCCAGTGCCCGAAGCGATTCTCCCATCCTCGATCTCCCCGCGGCCCCCGATCATGGATCCCCGGCCGATCTCGCCCGATCGGTCAACAGCGCGCCAATGGCCTCCTCGCTCATGGGCCTGGCATAATGATACCCCTGCACGATGTCGCAATTCATTTCCCGCAACATTGCCGCCTGCTCGGCGGTTTCCACGCCTTCGGCGATGGTCGTCATGCCCATCTCCTCGCTGAGAATCAGGATGGAGCGCACCAGTCGACGGGACATGTCGTCCTCGCACATATTCCGGATGAAACTCTGATCGATCTTCAACAGATTGATGGGATATTGGTGCAGATAGCTCAATGAGGAGTAACCGGTGCCGAAGTCGTCAATGGCCACCCCGACCCCGAGTGCGCGGAACTGTTCCAGCATACCGCGAATACCACCAAAGGGCCGTATCAGTACCCGCTCGACAATCTCCATGTGGATCCGCGAAGGGTCCGTTCCGGTCTCTTTCAGCGTGCGGGTGAAATGCGCCATGAAATCATCATCTTCGAAATCGGGGGCGGAAAAATTGATGCTCATGGTCAATCCTCGGTCGCCGGAACCGGTGACCCGATCCAGGCGCCGCAGTGCCTCGCAGGCCTCCCGCAACGCCCAGCGCCCGGCATCGACAATCAGGCCACTGTCCTCGGCCATGGGTATGAACTCGGTCGGAGAAATTTCGCCCCGCACGGGATGGTGCCAACGCATCAACGCCTCGAGACCGTGAAGTTCACCCGTTTTAAGGTCATACAGCGGCTGGTAGGCAAGACGCAATTGTCCACCGGCCAGAGCCACCTTGAATTCGTTGGCCATGCGCACGGCATCCAGCACGTTACTCTGAGCGGTATAGGCCTGCTCCTGTTCTTCAAGCCGCTGAAACGCGCCGTCAGTCAGCCCCCGGGCCCTGCTGAGAAGATCACGGTAGCGTGTCAGTATGAGCTGGGATACGAGGCGGACGATCGGATGGGCAGAGCGCACACTGCGGGCATAGTCCTCCTTGGAGACTTCAAGCAGGCGACAATCCTCGATCGCCTGAACCGTTGCACTGCGTGGCTGGTCGTCGACGATCGCCATCTCCCCGATGATACTGCCGGGACCACGACTGCCGACTTCCAGTACGCGTCCATCTTCCCGGCTGACAAAAACGGAAACCCGGCCACTCTGGATCAGCCAGGCACATTGGCCCGCCTCACCTTCGCGCATGATGATGTCACCGGCCCTGAAGTGTTTCTCGGCCTGTAATTCTTCCATGTCGGCGCCACGCTGGTCGGATTCCATAATTCGGGTCGCATCGGGATATCATGGCGAGTGTACGCCCAATCACATCGGGAAGTGAAGCGGCAACACAGAGAAAAGCGTCACAGATCAGGACCTTTATGAGGAAATTCTGAACCGGAATGTGATCTGGTAGACGTCATGCGACTCGTGATGCTGTGTCAGATCACGTAAGTATGGAAGATTGGTCGGAGCGGCAGGATTTGAACCTGCGACCACCACACCCCCAGTGTGGTGCGCTACCAGACTGCGCTACGCCCCGACAGATCGGTGAAGACAAAACTGCGCCCTCACGGAGAAGCAGGCATTATACTTGGCAGAGCGGACGTTGCAACAGGAATCCGCACCGGAATACGGAATCAGAGGGTCGAGATGACCTCCTCCAATTCAGCAATGGCCCTTTTCAGCTCTGTCGTGTCCATTGCCGGTTTGGGCAGGCTCTCGCCGCCACTCAGTCGCTGACGGGCGCCACCGATGGTGAATCCTTCCTCGTACAACAGGGACTTGATCTGACGGATCAGGATCACATCCTGACGCTGGTAGTAACGTCGGTTGCCCCGTCGCTTGACCGGCTTGAGCTGAGGAAATTCCTGCTCCCAGTACCGCAGCACATGAGGCTTGACCTCGCACAGCTCGCCGACTTCACCAATGGTGAAATACCGCTTGGGCGGAATCGGGGGCAGTTCCTTGTTGTTACCGGGTTCCAGCATACTTTTCCACCCTGGACTTCAGCTTCTGGCCGGGCCGGAATGTCACCACGCGACGGGCCTTGATCGGAATCTCCTCGCCCGTCTTGGGATTCCGACCGGGACGCTGCTTCTTGTCACGCAGGTCAAAGTTGCCAAAACCGGAAAGCTTGACCTGCTCATTGGTTTCCAGCGACTGACGGATTTCCTCGAAAAACTGTTCGACCAGTTCTTTCGCTTCCCTTTTGTTCACACCGAGATCCTCGAACAATCGTTCTGCCATCTCGGCCTTGGTCAATGCGTTTCCTGCCATAACCCCAGCCTTCCAACGTAGCTTTCAATTCCTCAACCTGGCGTTAAAAACACTCTCCAGGTCATTGACACAGTTGCTGAATATCGCATTTACATCCGTATCATCAAGAGTGCGCGAAGGATGCTGCCAGGTCAAGCCCAACGCGATACTTTTTTTGCCTGTCCCAACGGCATCTCCCTGATACACATCGAAAAGGCGCAGATCCACCAGATGGTCACCCGCGCTGGCCCGGAGCGTCTTCACCAGCTCCCCGGTCGCCACGGCCTCATCCACAACCACCGCCAGATCCCGACTGACCGCCGGATAACGCGACAGCGGATGGAAGGCCGGAATCCCGGCCTGTCTGAGCGCCTGTTCCCGCAACTGGAACAGGAACACCTGCCCCGGCAACTCCAGCGCACGTTGCAGGCGCGGGTGCAGTCGCCCCAGCACTCCGATCGATTCGCCACGATCCAGAACGGACGCGCACTGCCCGGGATGCAGCGCGGGGTGCTCTCCCGGCACGATGTCGAAATCCTGCTCCCGCCGGGTCATGCTCAACAAGGACTCGACATCGCCCTTGATATCGAAGAAGTCCACCCGATCACGTCCCTGATTCCAATCCTCCGGGTAGCGGCTGCCGTAAATCAGTCCGGCCAGGCAGGATGGCTGCGACAGGCCGTCCTCCCCACGCAGGAAAATCTGACCACTTTCAAACAACCGTACCCGACCCTGCTGGCGGTTCAGGTTGTAGCGCAGCGTTTCCAGCAATCCGGGCCAGAGACTGGTCCGCATCACGGCCATGTCCGCCGAGATCGGGTTCTGTAGTGGCACCGGTTCGGGCTCGGGTTGAATCTGCCTCAGCATCCCGGGAGCCACGAAGCTGTAGGTGATCACCTCCTGATAGCCAGCCGCCACCAGCTGCTCTCGCAGACGTGATCCATCCAGTTCCGATTCACTGGCCCGACCCGGTCGGGTCTGGACCGCGGTGTGACGACTGGGCAGACGTTCGTACCCGTATACCCGTGCCAGCTCCTCGATCAGGTCGGCTTCAATGGCCAGGTCATAGCGAAAGGATGGCGCTTCAACTTCCAATCGCCCGGCGTCGCACTGCACGATATGACAACCCAGTCGTCGCAGAATCGCTTCAATCTCATCCTCCGGTAACGCGATACCCAACAGACGCTCTACCGAGGCGAAACGCAGATTGATCCGGGCCAGCTCCGGTACCGCGCCAGTCTGTTCCACAACCGGACCGGCCCGCCCGCCGGCGATCTCCAGGATCAATGAGGTGGCGCGCTCCATGGCCCGTGCTTGCAGGGCATGATCGACCCCACGCTCGAACCGGTGCGAGGAATCGGTGTGCAGGCCGAATGCCCGAGCCCTGCCGGCGATCGCCAACGGTGCGAAACAGGCACACTCCAGAAATACACTGCGCGTGGCGGAGGTGACGGAGGAACCCTCGCCCCCCATGATACCGGCCAATGCCAACGGCTTGTTCTCATCCGCGATCAGCAGATGGGACGGGTCCAGGATGATCTCGCGGCCATCGAGAAGGGTCAGTTGTTCTCCCTCCCCGGCCTGGCGGACGACAATACCACCGTCAAGCCTGTCCAGGTCAAAGGCATGCATGGGTTGACCCAGTTCCAGCAACACGAAATTGGTCACATCCACCAGGGGATCAATACTGCGCAATCCGCTGCGACGCAGCTTCTCCTGCATCCAGACCGGCGTCCGCGCATCCGGATCAATCCCCTCGATCACACGACCCAGGTAGCGGATGCAGCCCTCTGGCGACTCGATCCGTATCGGCACCGATGCATTGCTGTTCACTGCCACTTCCGGCGTCCGCGGAGCCCTGAAATCCAGCTGATTCAGCACAGCGGATTCACGCGCCAGCCCCAGCATACCCAGGCAATCACCCCGATTGGGCGTCAGGTCCAGCTCAATACTCACATCGTCCAGCACCAGGTAGGCACGCAGGTCCGTCCCCACCGGCGCATCCGAAGGCAATTGCATCAGCCCACTGTGATCTTCGCTCAAACCCAGCTCCGCCGGGGAACACAGCATGCCGTGCGACTCGACGCCCCGCAGCTTCGCCTTGCGGATCAGGAACGGACTTTCCGCCCCGTCCGGGGCTGGAATACGGGCGCCGACCCGGGCCAGCGGCGCCTTCATGCCGACGAAAAGGCCCGGCGCCCCACAGACGACCTGCAGGTTTTCTCCGCCCGCTGTCACGCGACACAGATTGAGCCGATCAGCTTCCGGGTGCGGCTCGATCCCCAGGATCTCCGCCACCACCACGCCCTCAAAATCAGCCGCCACGGGTTCACAGCCATCCACTTCCAGTCCCGCCATGGTCAACTGGCTCATCAGCGCATTGCGGTCGACCGGCAGGTCGATCCACTCGCGCAACCATTGTTCACTGAATTTCATACTGTCTGAATCCTGTCAGCCAAACTGCCGGAGAAACTTCAAATCATTCTCAAAAAACAGCCGTAAGTCATTGACCCCATAGCGCAACATGGCCATTCTCTCGACACCGATACCGAAGGCGAAACCACTGAAACGGTCACTGTCGACACCGGACATCTCCAGTACACGGGGATGCACCATGCCGCAGCCCAGCACTTCCAGCCATCCCGTGTGACTGCAGACACGACATCCCTTGCCTTCACACATCACACAGCTCATGTCGACCTCGGCCGACGGCTCCGTGAACGGAAAGTAGGAAGGGCGGAATCGTACGGCCAGTTCCGTTTCGAAAAAGGCCTGCAGGAAGTCCTCCAGTGTCCCCTTGAGATCGGCGAAGCTCACGCCCTGGTCCACAACCAGCCCCTCCACCTGATGGAACATGGGCGTGTGGGTGATGTCGGAATCGCAACGATAGACGCGACCGGGGCAGATCATACGAAAAGGCGGTTTGCCTTTCTCCATGGTCCGCACCTGCACCGGCGAGGTATGGGTGCGCAAGACCGTGCCCGGCTCGACATAGAAGGTGTCGTGCATCGCACGGGCCGGATGGTGCGAAGGAATATTCAGCGCTTCGAAGTTGTGATATTCATCCTCGATCTCCGGCCCTTCGGCGACCTCATACCCCGCTGCAGCGAAAATGCGCTCGATTCTGGCCAGCGTCTGCGTGACCGGATGCAGACCGCCTCGCGACTGCTTTCGCCCCGGCAGCGTGACATCCACCGTTTCGCCGGCCAGCTGTTGCTCCAGTGCGACATCGGCCAACACCTGTTTACGTGCCTCGATGGCGTCCTGGACCTCGCGCTTGGCCTGGTTGATGGCCTCGCCCGCTCGCGGTCGCTCTTCGGCCGGCAACTTGCCCAGCGTTTTCAACAGCGCGGTCAGCTGTCCTTTCTTGCCCAGGTAGTCGACCCGCACCTGCTCCAGAGAGCGCTCATCTGCTGCTTCCCTGACGGCGTCCAGCGCCTCCTGAAGCAACGTAACGGTATCAGCCATGAATCAGTCCACTCTAATCTGTGTTATCGGATCATCAGAGACAACGAAGCCGGCGCAGGTCTCCCCGCGCCGGCCCCGGTCGGATTCGGCTAGTCAGTTTCTTCGCCGAACGGTGTTTACTTGCCCAGGCTGGCGCGCGCTTGCTCCACCAGCGAGGCAAAGGCCGGCTTGTCGTGCACGGCCAGGTCGGCCATGACGCGACGATCCAGACCGATGCCGGCTTTCTTCAGGCCGGCAATGAACTGACTGTAGGTCAACCCGTTGGCACGGGCCTGGGCATTGATCCGTGTGATCCACAGCGAGCGGAATACCCGCTTCTTGTTCCGACGGTCACGATAGGCGTACTGCCCTGCCTTGGTGACCGCCTGGACGGCAACGCGATAGACGCGGCTGCGCGCCCCGTAATACCCTTTTGCCTGCTTCAGTACTTTCTTGTGACGACGGCGTGCTGTGACGCCCCGCTTTACTCGAGCCATTGTTCCATCCTCCGGTATTCAGTGATTCAGACTTTGCGCATCATGCGATCGATCAGGGGCTTGTCGGCCGCGCAGACCAGGGTGGTACCCCGCAATTGACGCTTGCGCTTGGTGCTCATCTTGGTGAGGATGTGGCTCTTGTTGGCGCTTTTACGCTTCCAGCCGGAGGCGGTCTGCTTGAATCGCTTCGACGCCCCACTGTGTGTTTTCTGCTTGCTCATTTCTGACTCCGCATTGATCGTCCTGCCCGACCCTGATCAGGCCACTGCCGCAGGCGATACTGTTTCGATGGATGGTGACCGCTCCGGATGAACGATCACTTCTTCTTCAGGGGCGCCAACACCATGACGATCTGACGGCCCTCCATCTTGGGATGTTGCTCTACGGTGCCGTACTCCTCGAGATCCTCGCGAATACGGCTGACCAGCTCCATACCAAGATGTTGATGGGCCATTTCCCGACCGCGGAATCGCAACGATACCTTGGCCTTGTCCCCATCACTCAGGAAACGCATCAGGTTGCGCAGTTTTACCTGATAGTCCCCTTCTTCCGTCCCTGGCCGGAATTTGACTTCCTTTACGGTCGTCTTCCGCTGCTTCTTCTTGTTGGCCGCCTTCTGTTTCTTGATATCGAACAGATGCTTGCCATAATCCATGATCTTGCAAACCGGTGGATCGGCCTCTGGCGCGATCAGTACCAGATCCAGTTTCGCCTCCCTGGCTGCCTCCTTTGCCTCGTCCAGTGATACGATGCCGCCCTGTTCACCATCAGCCAGTACCAGCCGCACCGTGTCGGCAACGATATTCTCGTTGATGACGGGCTTTTTGGAATTGCTCCTCATATTCGCCAGAATCTTTCTCCCGGTTGAATTAATGTGTCTCCGGCGACTCTGTGCGACCGTAATTGGCAACTTCCCGTGCCAGGTGCTCAGCAAACGCCTCGATCTTCATGGTCCCCAGGTCCTGACCGTCCAGAGAGCGCACGGCAACCGAGTCGCTATCCATCTCCCGATCACCTGCCACAAGCAGATACGGAACCTTCTGCAGGGTATGCTCGCGGATTTTAAAGCCGATCTTCTCATTTCTCAAGTCCGAGACCACTCTAAAACCCTTATCCGCCAGTATTTTTCGTACTTTTTCGCAATAATCGGCCTGACTGTCGGTAATATTGAGCACCACCGCCTGTTCCGGAGCCAGCCACGCTGGCAGGGCCCCGGCATAGTGCTCGATCAGCACGCCGATGAACCGCTCGAAGGATCCCAGTATCGCACGGTGCAGCATCACCGGCGTTTTCCGGCTGCCGTCCTCGGCCACGTACTGTGCATCCAGGCGTTCGGGCATGGAGAAATCCACCTGGATGGTGCCACATTGCTGGACCCGGCCCATGCAGTCTTTCAGCGAGAATTCGATCTTCGGACCGTAGAACGCACCCTCACCGGGCAACAACTCCCATTCATGACCACTGTTGTCCAGCGCCTGGCGCAGGGCCGCCTCGGACTTGTCCCAGATCTCGTCGCTGCCCACGCGCTTTTCCGGTCTTGTGGACAGGCGCAGGATGATCTCGTCGAAGCCGAAGTCACGGTACACCTGGAACACCAGTGCCATGAAATTCGCCACTTCACTCTGGATGTCTTCCTCGGTACAGAAGATATGGCCATCGTCCTGCACGAAACTGCGCACCCGCATCAGCCCGTGCATGCTGCCGGACGGCTCATAGCGGTGGCAGGAACCGAACTCGGCCAGGCGCAGCGGCAGGTCCCGGTAGCTCTTCAGGCCCTGGTTGAACACCTGGATGTGACAGGGGCAGTTCATGGGCTTGATGGCATACTGACGACTGTCCGACTCCACGGCGAACATCTCGTCGGCAAACTTGTCCGCATGACCCGATTTTTCCCACAGGCTGTAGTCGACCAGTTGCGGTGTGCGGATTTCCTGGTAACCATTGTCACGCTGTTTCTGCTGCATGTAGCTCTGGATGGTCTGGTAGATGGACCAGCCGCGTGGATGCCAGAACGCCATGCCCGGCGCCTCTTCCTGGAAGTGGAACAGGGACAGGCGCTTGCCCAGTTTGCGATGATCGCGCTTTTCGGCCTCTTCCAGGCGGTGCAGATACTGCTTCAACGCCTTCTTGTCCGACCACGCCGTGCCGTAGATCCGCTGCAGCATCTCGTTGTCCGAGTTGCCGCGCCAGTAGGCACCGGCCACCGACGTCAGCTTGAAGGCCTTGAACTTGCCGGTATTCGGCACATGAGGGCCACGGCACAGGTCGATGAAGTCACCCTGGCGGTAGAAGGACAGCTCCTCCTCGCCGGGGATGTCACGGATGATCTCGACCTTGTACTTCTCCCCCATTTCGTCAAACAGTTTCACAGCCTCGTCGCGGCTCATCACCGAGCGCTCGACCGGCAGATCCTCCTTGACGATCTTCTGCATCTCCTGCTCGATCTTTTCCAGATCCTCGGGAGTGAAAGGACGTTCGTAAGCGAAGTCGTAGAAAAAACCATCCTCGATGACCGGACCGATGGTGACCTGGGCTTCGGGAAACAGACGCTGGACAGCCTGGGCCATCAGGTGCGCACAGGAATGGCGCAGCACTTCCAGCCCCTCGTCGTCCCGTTCCGTGATGATGGCCAGCTCGGCATCGGAATCGATGGTGTGGGTGGTATCAACCAGTTGTCCGTCGACGCGGCCCGCCAGGGCCGCCTTTGCCAGTCCAGCGCCGATATCGGCGGCGACATCAGCCACAGTCACCGGCTGATCGTAGGAACGGATGCTGCCATCCGGCAATGTAATCGAAGGCATGTTCTACCCACTCCACAGACAAAAAATCCCGCCAGTGACGGGATTCGTGACAGTATTGAAACTGGTAGGCACGACCAGATTCGAACTGGTGACCTCTACCATGTCAAGGTAGCGCTCTAACCAACTGAGCTACGCGCCTGAAAAGTCTTTCAAACAGGGC
>JBNJGU010000014.1:0-27447 GCA_051747985.1 Pseudomonadota bacterium
CGGTGGAAGCCGCCACCGCCTTCATGCCACCAATGGCTCCGGCCGGCAACGAAATGGCCCGCCCCCCGGCCAGTTGCTCCATCAACATGCGCCAGCCCTGACCGGCATAGTCGGGGCCGCCGATGATCTGTTCGGCCGGGACCACCACATCCTTGCCCACGATCGGTCCGTTGTAGAAACCGAGACCGATCGGGTCGTGGTGATCACCGGTCCTGAGACCCCTGGTACCCTTGTGCAGCATGGCCACCGTGATGCCGGGATATTCGCCCTTGCCCAACAGGTTGTCCGGATCATGCAACTGGAACGCCAGTGAAATCAGGTTGGCCGCCGGCGCCAGCGTGATGTAGCGCTTCTCGAAATTCAGGCGCAGTTGAGGCGTGCCATCCTCTCCCTTGAACACTTCACCTTCCGCGCGGATGGACGCGGCATCGGAACCGGCCATCAATTCGGTCAGACCGAAACAGGGGACGTATTCACCACTGGCCAGCTTCGGAAGGTACGCCTGACGCTGCTCCTCGGTGCCATAGTGCAGCAGCAGTTCAGCCGCGCCCAGGGAATTCGGGATCACGACGAATGTCCCCATGGGCGGACAATAGGCGTTCACCTTGGCCATGATGGTCGAGATCGCCAGCGTGGAGAAGCCCTTGCCACCATATTCCTTCGGTATCAGCAGGCCCATGAATCCCTGATCCTTGATGTACTGCAGTACCGATTCCGGCACCCGCCGGGTCCTGACGACTTCGTACGCATCGGTCATCAGGCACAATTGCTCCGCCGGCCCCTCAAGGAAGGCTCTCTCCTCTTCGTTCAGCGCGTCGTAAGGCTGCTCCAGCATACTGCGGAAATTCGGATTCCCGGAGAAGATCTGCCCGTCAATCCACACGGTGCCCGCTTCCAGTGCCTGCCGCTCGGTGTCCGATATGCGTGGCAACATTTTCTGGTCCCGCATGACCTTCATGATGAGCGAAAACATGTGTTCCTCCGAGAATAGGGAATGCTGTGCCGCATCTTACCATCATTATCGGTGGGCAAATAAGTAGACCCACGGTACACAACAGAGGGGTGGTGCAAAGTGGCCCCTACCGCGTTAGAGTTACGGTATTCATCAGACACGGAGTAGAAGCTATGGCGCGCGCTGCAATCCCGGATTGCCGTCACTGGCAGGTCACTCGCGACAACGACAACATTCTCTGGCTGTACCTCGACCGCCAGGGGGAGTCGGTCAACGCACTGGGTCGCGAAGTACTGGAGGAACTCGATGCACTGATCACGCTGGCCGAACGCGACACTCCGCTGGGTCTGGCCATTCTCTCCGGCAAATCCGGTGGTTTCATATACGGTGCCGACGTCAGGGAGTTTGATGGCTTTGAAGACGCGGCCAGCGTCAAGGCCGAGATCAGCCGTGTCCACGACATGTTCGACCGTCTCGAGGCGCTGCCCTGCCCGACCGTGGCGGCCATCCGCGGCTACTGCCTGGGCGGCGGTCTGGAGTTGGCCCTGGCCTGCGACTACCGCATCGCGCAGGACACCCCGGACACAAAATTCGGCTTTCCCGAAACACAACTCGGAATCTACCCCGGCTTCGGAGGATCGGCGCGCTCGATTGCACGGGTGGGCGGTCTGAAAGCCATGGAGCTGATGCTGACAGCCCGCAACATCAGTGCCCGCGCGGCATCTCGAATCGGGCTCGTTGACGAAGTCATCAATCGCCACGGGGCGCTCAACTGGGCGGCGCGACGGGCCATTCTCAAGTCCAGGCACAGCAGACCACCGCGGCTGACGGCCCGCATGACCAGCTACTGGCCACTGCGCCCCCTGCTGGCCCGTCAGATGCGCAAACAGACGGCCGGCCGGGTCCGCCCCGAACACTATCCGGCTCCCTTCAGCCTGATCGAGAACTGGCGGCGCATCGGTTCCAACAGGAAGCGATTGCAGCAGGTCGAGATCGATACGGTCAGCGAACTGATGGTGACCCCGGCAGCCGCTGGACTGCGCCGCGTATTCCGACTGATGGAGCGCCTGAAAGCGGAAGGAAAGAAGAGTGACTTCAGGGCTCGACGCGTCCATGTGGTGGGAGCTGGCGTCATGGGCGGGGACATCGCCGCCTGGTGCGTGCTCAAGGGAATGGAAGTCAGCCTGCAGGACCAGAGCCAGGAACAGATCGGCCGGGCCCTGAAAAATGCCGAGAAGCTGCTGCGCCGCAAACTCCGTGATCCGCAACGGGTGAAAAGCGCCATGGCCCGACTGCGGCCGGACGTCGAGGGCACCAGAGTCGCCTTTGCCGACGTGGTGATCGAAGCCATTGTCGAAAATGCGCAGGCCAAACAGGAACTGTTCCGTCGCATGGAACCGAAACTCCAGCGTCACACGGTACTGGCCACCAACACCTCCGCCATCCCGCTGGAGACGCTGGCCGAGGCGTTGGAAAAACCCGCCCGTCTGGTGGGACTGCACTTTTTCAATCCGGTGGCGAAAATGCCGCTGGTGGAAGTGGTCGGCGGCGAGCATTCCAGCCGGGACATGATGAAGAAAGCAGCGGCCTTCTGCGGTCAGATCGACCGCTTTCCGCTACCGGTCCGCAGCAGTCCGGGCTTCCTGGTCAATCGGGTGCTGGCTCCGTACATGATGAAGGCCCTTCAGATGATGCAGGAAGGCACGCCCGCGGAAGCGATTGATCGGGCCGCCGAGTTGTTTGGCATGCCCATGGGACCGGTGGAACTGGCCGACACCGTGGGCCTGGATGTCTGCCTGATGGTCACTGGCGTACTGGGCGACGAGCAGGCACAGGACAGCGAGGAAGCCCGTTTCATCCGCTCCCATGTCGATCAGGGGCGCCTGGGCAAAAAAAGCGGCAGCGGCCTCTACCACTGGAAAGACGGCAAACCGGTCAAGGAGCCACGTCACACAGTGGGCCATGATTTCCGTATCCTGGCCGAGCGGCTGATACACGCGTATACGGAGGAGTGTCGGGCGGCGCTGGAAGAAGGCATCGTGAAGGATGAAGAACTGCTCGATGCCGGCATGGTTTTCGGTACCGGTTTTGCCCCTTTCCGAGGCGGCCCCATGTACTACCTGGCACATCAACACGAGCAGTTCGAGGTCGAGTCGCCGGCCTTCGTCCAATCCAATGACCACCAGACAGCCAGCACGGGTTCAACATCATGACATCACTGACACGGGTCGCCGTCGTCGGCGGCGCACGCATTCCCTTCTGCCGCTCCAATACGGCCTACGCGCAGCTGAGCAATCTGGACATGCTGTCCGATACGCTGCAGTGCCTCGTGGACAAGTACGACCTGGGCGGTCGGAAAGTCGACGAAGTACTGGCCGGCGCCGTCACCAAGCACTCACGGGACTGGAACCTGGCCCGGGAAGCGGTACTGAGCACCTCCCTGTCCCCACTGACTCCGGCCATGACACTGCAGATGGCCTGTGGCACGTCCCTGCAGGGCGCCCTGTTGGCCGCCGGGCGCATCGCCAGCGGGCAGATTGACTGTGCCATCGCCGCGGGAACCGATACCACCAGTGACATTCCGCTGGTGCTGCGTGAACGGCTGAAGAAGCGCCTGCTGGAAATGAACCGGGCCAAAGGGCTGAAAGGGAGACTGGGCGCCTTTCGCGGTCTGCGACTGCGCGAGCTGGCTCCCCAGGCACCGGCCAATGCCGAACCCCGCACCGGCCTGTCGATGGGCGAACACTGCGAGCGCATGGCACGTGAATGGAGCATCACTCGAAAAGAGCAGGATCAGCTGGCGCTGGAAAGCCACCATAATGCCGCAAGCGCCTATGATGAAGGTTTTTTCGATGAACAGGTCGTCCCTTTCCACGACGTCAGTCGCGACAACAACATCCGTCCCGACTCCAGCCTGGAGAAACTGGCCACATTGAAACCGGCGTTCGACCGGGAAACCGGCACGCTCACCGCGGGCAACAGCACTCCGCTCACAGATGGCTCGGCCGCCGTGTTGCTGGTCAGCGAGGCCTATGCCGAGACACACGACCTGCCCGTGCAGGCCTGGCTGACCGCCGGCCGCTCCAGCGCGGTGGACCATGTGCACGACGAAGGGCTGCTCATGGCGCCCACCATTGCCGTTGCCGAACTGCTACAACGCCAGTCCCTGACGTTGCAGGATTTCGATTTCTACGAAATCCACGAGGCCTTTGCCGCCCAGACCCTGTGCACACTGAAGGCCTGGGAGAACGAGGCGTATTGCCGCGACCGGCTTGGTCTGGAGGGTGCGCTGGGAGCGATCGACCGCGGCAGGATGAACGTCAAGGGCGGCTCCCTCGCCTTCGGTCACCCGTTTGCGGCCACCGGTGCCCGGGTCATGGGCAATCTCGGCACGCTTCTGGAACGCAAAGGCAAGGGCCGCGGCCTGCTGTCGGTCTGCACGGCGGGCGGAATGGGCGTGGCGGCGATCCTGGAACGGGACTGATCAATCAGTCCGCCCCGGCAACCCCATCACCATCACGCCGATCAGCGCCCCAACTCTCGTGGACGCTGGCGACAACCTCGCGGAGCGTCTCGGCATCGACACCATCCGGCTCGCCCGGCTCAAGCGGATCATAATGGAATATGTAGAGGCGCGAGGCGAACTGCCCGAACGGCAGTGACGCTTCGCCGAATCGCTCCCCCTTGCCGGCGGTGCTGACCACCACGCCGTTCCCCCAGTCCTGCCCGCTGTCATTGTTCGGATTGTAAAAATACACGCGCATCACGTTGTCGGGGTCCAGAGCGACCCGCAGCAGACTGATCGCGTGCCAGCCGATGAACCGCGCCGAGGTATCGGTCACGGCGATCCCCGCCGGCTGCGGATGGATCACCGGCTGATTGCCGTTGTAGTAGGGATGGTAGCAGGCATGGAAGTAGCGCAGAAACGACTCCAGATCCTTCAGCCTGCCGGTCGCCACATCCACGGCAATATGAAAACCGCGCCCCGACCACCAGCCATGAAACTCCGGATTCACCCAGCGGTGCGGGTCCTGGTTCCTGTCCTCGCACCGTCGTCCCATTTCCGCATAGATGCGATCGAGATGCGGAACCACCAACAGTGACACGGGATCCAGATCCAGGTGCAGTGTTTCCGCCACGCCTCCCAGACTTTCCCGCGAGGAGATGGCCTCCCCCTCGAAGTGCATGACGATCTCGTCGTCCCGCGCGGCCCACACCACCATCTGCAGGAGATAGTCGGGATCGCTGTACGCCCACATGGACAGGGCCCGGGCCGACTGACAGGTGGGGTTGTTGCCCTGCCCGACCCCCAGGGGAAGGCCGAGCAGACAGAGAACGCCTTCCAGAAGATGCACATTGGGTGGCTGCTGATCACCAAACACCAACGCCAGCCGATCGCGGGCCGTCTGACACAAGGGAAGCGCCAGTTGCCTCCAGAGTGCCGGTGCTACCGCCGGCTGGTACAGAATACCCCGCTCCAGCATCAATGTGAGGCCGTACAGTGCCTGCGGTGTCTCCGGATGGATCGCCTTGCGGATCAACTCGTTGACCAGCTTGCGATAGCACAGCAGGCACTCGCGCCCGGTACTGGACAGTCCCATGGCCTCATGCAGGAGCTGCGTACGCTCCTCGCTCTGCACCAGAAAACGGATCAGTGTTGCATGGTAGGCCGACACCAGACCGGTATCGTGCATGGCCCTGGCCGAACCGGTGGCCTCGTACTGCAGGGCCGCCACATCCATCCGCTCCAGCCGCTCCAGATAGGTGTCGAGACCCGGATCCTCGCGGCTGGCTTCCGTCGGCCCGAACAGCGCGCTGACCAGACGGTCGGCGCCCTGCCCACTGCTGCCGAACTCGATATCGGGATTGGCCTGACAGATCGCAATCTGGGTGATCATCTGTCTGACGGAAGCGACCTGTATCGGCCTCTGCTTGAGAACCCGCCAGATCTCGTCAATCAGACTGTCAATGATGTGTTCATAGCCGATGCGCTCGACCAGATGCTGAAAGAGCAGCTGCGGAATGATCGCCATGCGACCCTGGACAACCCGCCGTTCTTCATCCGGCCCCTGGAACAGCAGCTCCAGATTGAGTGCCAGCACCTGTGTCAGGAAATGATGTGCCTGCTCATTGGACACATCGGGGTGGAGAAAACTGCCACGTGCGACGGCCAGCAACCGCAGCTCGCTGAGCGTCTCGATGACCAGCGTGTCCACATCGGCACTGCGCAGCGAACCCCGGGTCAGAGAGGGCACCAGGCTCCGCGGAGTGGCCCAGTCCGAACCCTCGAACACACCCGCCCGTTCAATGGCCTCGGCCCGCTCCTCCAGCGCCGCACAGCCACCCTCCACCGCCAGGACCGAGCGCGCCGCATCCAGTACACGCCGCAACTTGCCGGGTTTGGCGAAACTGCGCGCCTGAGCCAGTATCTGCAGGGCCTCGTCAAATCGTCCCAGAAAGCGGGCCAGCAGCGCATCGGCTGTAGCGCGGCTTCCTCCATCAATCGGCGACTGCGTTGTCAGCCCCGCCCGGGCCTGCCCCACGTGGTCATTCATATACCGCCTCTGACCGGCCGACAGCCGATGTCACACATAGAAATCCAGCTCTTCCTGATGCTTCAGCAGGTCTCGCAGGCGATACGGGTCGTCGCCCTTGAAATACACCAGCCCCCAGTGTGTGCCGAAAGCGGTGCGCTTGGTGACCGTCTCCTCGAGCGGCGACGTCAGCTCATGAGATTCGAAGTACTCATGCTGCTCGGTCTCCTCGGGAATCTCCAGCCTGCTGACCACACGACGTCGCGGATAGACGCCAAAACAGCCGGCGTAGCATTTCGCATCCACCACTTCTTTCGGAAAGAATGCTGTCACTTCCTCATCCGTCGCCTTTGGATCGAAAGTCAGGATGATGGCCTGATAGGCGTTGAAGCCATAGACCCGCTCCAGCAACTCGAACACCTTGAAGCCGGGCGGTCGGTAGGCCACCTCTCCGAAGTACATCTCTCCGTCACTGGTGACGAAGTACTCAGGGTGGATGAAACCGAATCGGATATCGAAAGTCTTGATCAGTTTCTCGATCTGCTTCGTGATCAGCGCACGCCAACTCTCCAGCTCCGGGGTGGCCGGCACAAACACCGAGTAGCCCAATGTCACATATTCTGAAATATTCAGAAACCGGATCTTTCCGTCGTGTACCCAGGCCTCGACCGCAAATTCCCAACCATCCAGATGACTTTCCATCAACACCGGGAACTCTTCATCCGGGATGGTATCGACCTCATCCGGGGTCCGGATCACCCGATGGCCCAGACAGCCGGCCTTGTCAAAGGCTTTCAGGTGGATGGGATCGTTCGGGTCCCCATCCAGCTTGAGCAGCGTCTGATTGACCCGCTTCAGAAACCGGATCACGTCGTCTTTCTCGTGGGCTTCCTCGAAAATGCCCACCCGGATACCACCCAGCTGCGCGCGTCGCTTCATCAGCGCCTTGTCACGGAACAGGATGGATTGACCGAACAGCCGGGGATTGTCCATCAGCACGGAGTTGATGGCGCCGGCCCACTCCACGGTTTCCTCGAACAACGGGATGGCAACATCAACCCCCTTTTCCTGCAGTAGCTGCGCGATCTCCACGGACCGATCATTGAGCCGCTCAAAATTCCACGGCACGTAGGGAATGTCGTGTTTTCTGCAGTACTCTTCCGCCCAGTCGGGGGCCACCACCACATAACGGCGATCAAAATCCTCGGCAGCTTCCACGGCCGCCAGGCTCCAGCCCAGCAGGGCTACATACCCCTTGTTCGGATCCTTTTTCATGTACAGGCTCCTGCAATTGGAAAAATGTTGCCTGCGCGGCTTTTGGCCACGCCGGCTGCTCCGGGCAGTCCGGGATCTCTCCGGACGCTATCGCGCCAGTATAGCAACTGCCGCCGCCGCTTTCATCCGGCCTCTCCCTGACCGGTCACGGTCGCGGACCGCCGCTTGTGTATGTCCGCCACGGCAAGCGCGGTCAGGTTGAGAATGCCCCGGCCACTCACGGACGGGATCAGAATATGGGCCGGTTTTTCCAACCCTTGCAGAAACGGACCAATCAGTCTGGCATTGGTATACGAACGCAACAGGCCCAGTGTGATACTGGCCGCGTCCATATTCGGCATGACCAGCACATTGGCACGCCCCTTGATGTTGGCCCCCTCGAAAACCGTTTTCCTCAGCTCCGGATTCAGGGCGGTGAATGCATGCATTTCCCCGTCGATCTGCAGACCGGGCATCTCGTTCCGCAGTCGATGTGCGGCCTGCTTCATTTTCAGCGAAGAGGTATCCTCGTAGGTTCCGAAATTGGAATGTGACAACAGGGCGACAACCGGTTCGATGTCACATGAATGCTGCACAAAACTGATCGCGTCCCGGGCAATCTCCACCACCTCGTCCTCGGTCGGGTCCACATTGACGAACGGATCGGCCAGAAACACGGGCCCATCATCCATGAGCAGGACGCAGACCGAGGACACGTGACCACCGCGACGGGTTGATCTGATGATCGGCCGGATGTCACGCAGATGCGAATCGAAGCGACCCACCTTGCCGCAGATCATCCCGTCGGCATCGCCCATCGCCACCATGACGGCGGCGAGGATGGTACTGTTGTTGTGTACGGCATTGCGGGCCGCTTCCGCCGAGACCCCGGAACGTCCCACGTGATGATGGTAGAACTGCCAGTAGCGTTCATGCACATCGGCCTCTTCGGAGTTGAACACCTCGAAATGCTCGCCGGGCTCCAGTCGCAGCCCCATGCGCCGGATCCGTTCTTCTATGATCGCCGGTCGACCGATCAGCACGGGCTTGGCAACCCGCTCATCGACCACCGCCTGCATCGCCAGCAGCACATCGTCGTTCTCGCCCTCGGCATAGACAATGCGGGCCGGGTTCTTCCGGGCCACCTCGATGGTGGGCTGCATGAACAGCCGACTGCCACTGACATAGGCGCTGAGGCGATTGCGATAGGCCTCCATGTCGGCCACCGGGCGGGTGGCGACACCGCTTTCCATGGCGGCGCGCACCACGGCCAGCGGCACGTCCTCGATCAGACGGGGATCGAAGGGCTTGGGGATCAGATACTCGCGACCGAACCGCAGCTCTTCACCCACATAGGCTTTCGCCACGGTTTCGGAGGCTTCGCGCATCGCCAGATCGGCGATGGCACGCACACAGGCACGCTTCATGGCGTCATTGATATGCGTCGCGCCACAATCCAGTGCGCCACGGAAAATGAACGGAAAACACAGAACATTGTTGACCTGGTTCGGATAATCGGACCGGCCGGTCGCCAGAATGGCATCAGGCCGTGCCGCCAGCGCCTCTTCCGGCATGATTTCCGGCACGGGATTGGACATGGCCAGGATCAGGGGGTCGCGGGCCATCCGCTTGACCTGCTCCGCATTGAGCACACCCGGGCCCGACAGGCCAAGAAAGAGATCCGCCCCCTCGATGACGTCATCCATTGTGCGCTGATCCGTGTCGACGGCGAACTTCTCTTTCCACGGGTTCATCCCTTCCTCGCGCCCGGAATGGATGACGCCGCGCCGATCCAGCATGCGGACATTGTCGCGCTGCACGCCCATGCTCATCAGCAACTCCACACAGGCGATACTGGCCGCTCCGGCACCGGACACCACCACGCGCAGATCCTCGAACCGCTTCTCCACCAGGCGCAGACCGTTGTAGACGGCGGCGGCGGCCACGATGGCCGTACCGTGCTGATCATCATGGAACACCGGAATGTTCATGATGTCGCGCAGCTTTCTTTCCACCAGGAAGCATTCCGGCGCCTTGATGTCCTCCAGGTTGATGCCACCGAATGTCGGCTCCAGCGCGGCGATCGTCTCCACGAGCCGGTCCACATCGGTTTCCTGGATCTCGATATCGAAGACGTCGATGTCGGCAAACTTCTTGAACAACACCGCCTTGCCTTCCATGACCGGCTTGGCGGCCAGCGGACCGATGTTGCCCAGACCCAGTACGGCGGTTCCGTTGGTGATCACGGCCACCAGGTTACCCCGAACTGTCAGTCGCGCCGCTTCGCCCGGATCGTCGGCGATGAGCTCGCAGGCATAGGCGACTCCGGGAGAGTAGGCACGGGACAGATCCCGGTTGTTGGCCAGTGGTTTGGTGGGACGGATGGCCAGCTTCCCGGCCATCGGCTCGGCATGGTAGCGCAGCGCGCTGTCGCGGAACGTATCATCGTTGGACATGTTGTCAGCTTCCGGATTGAATAGTGGGCCCGTGGTGGACGGCCATTCTATCGCGACCCCGGAAATGGCGAAACGTTACCCGATTTCGACGGGGCCGGTGACCACTCAAAAAAAATGGCCCGTCACGGGAACGGGCCACTCTTCAGTGCAGAGCATGACTTCGGGTCAACGGCCGGACATCCACTCATCGGCGGACTGCCCCGGATCGGAGGACAGGAAATCGATCAGATCGCCATGGAACACGTCCGGATGCTCGAAGTGCGGTGAATGCCCCACTCCGGGATACAGGATCAGGGCCGCATTCGGCAGTGTCTCGGAGACCATGGTGGCCTGCTCCTGATACCGACCACCCCCGAGACGGTCATCGCGTCCGCCGATGACCAGGGCCTTGGTATCGATGTGCTGCCAGTCATAGACCACGGGATCGTTGTAGAGGATGGACTGCTGCCAGGCACGGATACGGGCCAGCCTGGGCCATTCGGCCGTCAATGTCTGACCGTACTGCCATCGGACATAGTCGAAGTACTCTTCCTGGAAGCCCTGCTCGAAGTAGACCAGATGACCACGCAGGATGGACTCGTAGGTGGTGCCGTTCAGGACGCGCTCATAGGCGTCCTCGATATCGGTCCATCCACGCCCCTGACGCTGATCCGTCATGCCGATCTGGTTGACCATGGCCACATGCGTCACCGCGTCCGGATACTGCATCGCGAAACGGCTGGCCACCATACCCCCCATGGAATGCCCCACGGCCGCGGCCTCATCGATCTCCAGATGATCCATCAGGGCCTTGATGTTGGAGGACACCATGTTCAGGTTGTAGGGAATATCCAGCTTGGAGGAGCGTCCATAGCCAATGCGATCGATGGCAATGGCGCGGAAACCGGCGGCGGTCAATGCCTCGATCATGGGCTCATAGGCCTTGCCGTAGAAATTCATGCCATGGAAGATCAACACCGTGCGTCCATTGGCCGGCCCTGTGGGCTCGACATCCATATAGGCCATGCGGCCGTCCTGTCCGAACAGGGTGACATCCATGTATTCGACCGGATAGGGGTAGGATACTTCCTCCATGGTGGAGGAAATCGGCCCCCATTCCTCCGGCGGCTCGGAAGGCGGTTCGAAAGATTGCGCCGACACTGTGCCGGCGGCGAGCATCAGGACCGGTGCGGCGAGTGTTTTCAACCAGTTACGCGATGTCAGGGTCTGTCTCAGCAACGTGCATGGATTCATAGCGTGTGTACTCCTGCGTTCTCATTATTGTCCGCAGTGTACCAGTGCCCGGATCACTGCACCAGTTTCATCCCCACCCGGGTGATGCGACCACTTTCGGTGTCGGCAACGGTCCAGACAAAGCCCTGCCACTCCATCTGGTCGCCGACCACCGGCTTACCGGCCATGCGTTGCGTCAGATACTGGCCAATGGTCTGCTGCTGCATTGGCTCGGGAATCTGCAGTCCGTAGACGGGGGCCAGATTGCCCAGCAAGGCTTCCGCATCAAGAATGAAGTCGCCGAAGAACCAGCGATCGGTGTCGGATGCCGGCTCCTCGCTGAACAGACGTCCCAGTGCCGGCAGGTCATGCTCGTGGCCGACAATGCACAGCATATCGTCGGCCAGCAGGCGGGTGCTGCCGGTCGGGTGCAGCAACTCCCGCCCCCGGAACAGCGCCGCGATGCGCGTGCCCTCGGGCATGCGAAGCCGGCGCAACTGCTTGCCTATGCACCATTTTTCCGCCCCGAGGCGATACACGAACAACTCCCACTCGCTGGTGGGATGGATCTCCAGGCCGGCACGGGACATCGGCTCGGGACGGGACGGGACCCGCACGCGGGCCAGACGGGTGGCGGCCGGCAACGAGGTACCCTGCAACAGCAGTGAGACCAGTACCACGAAGAAGGCCAGGTTGAAGTACTGCTGGGCGTCCGGCAGGCCCGCCATCACCGGATAGACGGCCAGGATGATCGGTACCGCGCCACGCAGCCCAACCCAGCTCATGAACAGTCGTTCACGCCACTTGAACCGGATGAACGGGGCCAGACTGATCAGTACCGCCAACGGCCGCGCCACGAATATCATCCACAATGCGAGCAGCATCCCCGGAATGGCGATCGGCAGCAGTTCACTGGGGGTCAGCAACAACCCCAGCACAAGGAACATGCCGATCTGACTCAGCCAGGCAAGACCGTCCAGCACGCTGCGGATGGAAGTGCGGCTGCGTAACGGCCGGTTGCCCAGTAACAGGCCACACAGATAGATCGCAAGAAATCCGCTGCCACCGAGCAGATTGGTCAGGGCGAACAGCAGAAGACCCCCGCTCACGGCCAGCAGAGGATACAGCCCGTTGGCCAGGGTGAAGCGATTGATGAGCTGCAGCAGCACCCATCCACCGATGCTGCCCAGCGCCACACCCAGACCGAACTGCTGCACCAGGGCCAGCAGGAAAGAGACACTGAACCCCGGCTCGGCGCTCAGCAGCACATCGATCATGGCCACGGTCAGGAATATGGCCATGGGGTCGTTGCTGCCGGACTCGATCTCCAGCGTGGCGCCGACCCGCTCATTGAGCTGGCGCTGCCCCAGCAGGGAGAATACCGCCGCCGCATCGGTGGAACCGACGATGGCACCGATCAACAGCCCCTGATACAGATTCAGTTCAAACAGCCAGGCGGCCATCATGCCGGTCAGCGACGCCGTGAGCAGAACACCGACGGTGGCCAGGGACAGCGCTGGGCCGAGGGCCACCTTGAAGGTATTGGCGCGGGTGCGCATCCCGCCGTCAAGCAGGATGATGGCCAGTGCCAGGTTACTGGCGAAGAAGGCCACGGTGTAGTCGTCGAACCGGATGCCTCCCAGCCCTTCTTCACCGGCCAGAATGCCCACACCCAGGAAAATGACCAGAATGGGAATACCCAGACGGGACGACAGGGCACTGACCAGCACACTGAAGCTGACCAGCAGCGCGCCGATCAGAAATATCCCGTTGATACTCCCGACATCCATCAGTCGCCGAACGGATGACGCAGAAGGATGGTCTCTTCCCTGTCCGGACCGGTGGAGATGATGTCCACCGGCGCTTCCGTGATCTGCTCGATATAGTGGATATAGTCGCGGGCGTTGGCGGGCAGTTCGTCCAGACTGCGCGCACCGGACGTGCTTTCCTTCCAGCCCGGCAGGGTCTCATACACCGGACGCAGCTTGTCGAAACCGCTTCCAGCCGCCGTGATGGCCGCTCCACCGTCCTGCTCCTCATAACCGGTGCAGACCCTGATCTCCTCCAGCCCGTCCAGTACATCCAGTTTGGTCAGACAGATGCCGGATACACTGTTGATGCGGATGGCCAGACGCACGGCGGCGGCATCGAACCAGCCACAGCGACGATCCCGGCCCGTGGTGGCGCCCTTTTCCTTGCCCACCGTGGCCAGGTGGGAGCCGACCGCATCGAACAGCTCGGTCGGAAACGGACCGGCACCCACGCGAGTGGTGTAGGCCTTGGTGATGCCGAGCACGTAATCCAGGTACAGGGGTCCGTAACCACTGCCGGTGGCCGTGCCACCGGCCGTCGTGTTGGACGATGTCACATAGGGATAGGTGCCGTGGTCGATGTCCAGCAGAGAGCCCTGAGCGCCCTCGAACAGGATGTTGTCTCCAGCCTTGCGATGGGCATGCAGAAGATCCACCGTATCGGCGACCATGCCACGGACATCCTCTCCCTGCCAAAGGCACGTATCGAGGGTCTGTTGATAATCCACCTCGTCGGCCCGGTAATATTCGCGCAGCAGGAAATTGTGGTAGTCGAGCACGTCGCGGAGACGGGCGGCGAACTCCTCCTCATCCAGCAGTTCATGCAGGCGGATGCCGCGGCGCGCCACCTTGTCCTCGTAGGCCGGTCCGATGCCGCGCCCCGTCGTGCCGATCCTGCCTTCTCCGAGCCGGCTTTCCCTCGCCTGATCCAGCGCCACATGGGACGGCAGAATCAGAGGACAGGCCCCGCTGACCCGCAGACGTTCACGCACCGGCACTCCGCGCTTTTCCAGGCCGCCCATCTCGCTGAGCAGGGCATCGAGGCTGAGCACCACGCCATTGCCGATCACACAGCTGACTCCTTCACGGAGAATGCCGGACGGCAGCAGGTGCAATACCGTTTTCTCCCCGTTGATCACCAGGGTATGGCCGGCGTTGTGTCCTCCCTGAAAGCGGGCAACAGCGGCCACTTCCGCCGTCAACAGGTCCACTATCTTGCCCTTGCCTTCATCCCCCCACTGGGTGCCCAGCACCACTGCACTCTTGCCCATGTCCATCCTGTCTCTGTTTCGGGTTCACTCGGTATGCTGCCGGAACGCAGCACGGTTCATCGGGACGCCCACGGCGTCAGAGGCTGACCACCTGCCAGCCATTGTCCAGCCGGATCAATCGTCGATCGCAATTCAGCTCGGTGTGACGCCCCGGACTGTCATCGGCATCCGACAATGCCGTAATGACCCGCTCTCCCGAAGCACGCAGCTCAGCCACCCGTTGCAACAGCCCCGGATCGCTGTCATCCGGCGCCAGTATGGCCGGTGCGGGAGCGGTTTGCAGGCGACTGAGCCGCGACAACACCTTCAGATCGGCATCGAAGCCGGAGGCCGGTCTTGCCCGGCCATAGTCCCGGCCAATGGCATTGAAACGTCCACCCTTGGCGATGGCCCGACCGTGGCCCGCACTGTAACTGGCGAACACGATACCGGTGTGGTAGCTGTAGCCACGCAATTCGGACAGATCGTACCCCAGGCTGACGCCGGGCAGTCGCCGATGGACGCTCTCGGCAATGGCCGCGAGCTCGTCCAGCTCGCGCTGCACCGTGGCCGGCGCATCGACAAACGCCTCACGGGCGCGATCGAGCACGGTTTCGTCTCCGTTGAGCCGGGACAGCCGGGACAGCATGGTCCGCAGGGACTCGTCCCGCACCGTATTCCGTAACAGCGATTCGATATCGTTGGTGGCCTTTCGCTGCAGGGCGTCGAACAGGTCATTCTCCGCCGCCTCATCCAGACCGGCCGCCTGTACCAGGGTACGGAACAGCCCCACATGCCCCAGCACCAGGTGGACGTCGGGCACATCGATCTCCCGCAGCATCCGCATCATCAGGCAGATCAACTCGACATCGCAGCCCGTGCCCTCGTGCCCGAACAGCTCGGCTCCGACTCGCAGAGGAATCCGGGACGTCTGCAACCCCCGGGGCCGGGTATGCAGCACACTGTCGGCGTAACACAGCCGGACCGGTCCCTCACGGTTGAGGTTGTGAGCATCGATCCGCGCCACCTGCGGCGTGATATCGGCCCGGATACCCATCATGCGACCACTCAGCTGATCGGTGATCTTGAAGGTCTGCAGATCCAGGTCATGCGACGAGCCCACCAACAGCGAATCGAGGAATTCGATCAACGGCGTGATGACCAGTTCGTAGCCCCAGCTGTCATAGAGATCCAGGATACGGCGTCGCAGGGTTTCCAGCTTGTGCGCCTCGCGCGGCAACACCTCCTCGACGCCATCCGGCAACAGCCAGCGATCAGCGCGTGTCATTGTAACGTCCTGTTCAGTTGATCAGATAAAGCAGTATCACACCAGCCAGCATGCTGGTCAGACCCGCCAGCCGCAGCTGGCGGTCATCGGCCATGCTGACCGCGGTCAGCATGGCTTTCCAGCGACGCGGTGCCGCAAAGGGCAGCAGCCCCTCCAGCACCAGCATCAGGCAGAAGGCGATGGCCAGCTCATGCCACATGGTCGTGCCATCCAGTCATCGGTCCGCCTTCATTCAGCGTTCCGATCCGGACTGGACTGCAGGTACCGGAAGTAGTCACTGGTCGGCTCAAGCAGCAGCACGTCATCCCGGGAATCGAATGTCTCCCGGTAGGAGTCGAGGCTGCGCGTGAAGGCATAGAACTCCGGATCCTTCTGGAACGCCGCCGCGTAGATGCCCGCCGCCTCGGCGTCACCCTCACCCCGGATACGCTCGCCATCCCGGGTCGCCTCGGCCATCAGGACCTGAACCTGACGATCGGCGTCGGCCTCGATGCCGATGGCCAGCTCGTTACCACGCGACCGCAACTGCTGGGCCTCACGGTTCCGCTCGGATGTCATCCTTTCGTAGACGGAAGAGCGCACATCATCCGGCAGATCGATGCGCTTGACCCGCACATCAATGACCTCGATACCGTACTCGTCGGTTGTGTACTCGTTCAGCTCCTGGGTCAGCTCATTCATCAGCAGATCCCTTTGTCCGGAAACCACTTCCTGAAGATCCCGCTCACCGACCTTGTTACGCAGGCCGTCATTGACGCGCTGCGCCAGCAGGGCATTGGTGCGGTTCACATCGCCGGAGGTGGCCGTGTAGAACCCCTGCACATCGGCAATGCGCCACATCGCGTAGGAGTCCACCAGCAGCGCCTTCTGCTCCAGCGTCAGATAGCGCTGGGGCGTGGCATCCACGGTCAGAATCCGCGCATCGAACTTGCGCACCGTATGAATATACGGAATCTTGAAATGCAGGCCGGGCGCTATGTCCGCTTCCACGATGTCACCGAAACGCAGCATCACGGCCCGTTCTGTCTCCCGTACGACGTACAGGCTGTTGGCGCCGATGATCACGACCAGCGCCGCCACTATGCCCAGTATTGTATTCCTCATATCAACGTCCCCCCCGGCCTGACAGCGATGAAGAACCGCCGCGGCCTGAATTCGATGTACCGGATGAAGACGACTGTCCGGACTGATCCATCAGCTGCTGCATCTGGCGCTCGGTCAGCCTGGAGGTATCAATCTGTTCGCTTTCGTCCAGACTGCGGCTCATGATCCGGTCCAGCGGCAGGAACATCATGTTGTTGCCGTTTTCCACATCGATCAGCACCTTGCTGGTATTGCTCAACACATCCTGCATGGCATCGATGTAGAGACGCTCACGCATGACCTCGGGCGAGTTCTGGTACTCGGCCACCAGCATGTCGAACCGGTCGGCCTCACCCTGGGCCAGATTGGTGACCCGGTCCCGATAGGCGTTGGCCTCCTCGATGATGCGTTGGGCTTCACCCCTTGCCTCGGGCACTACCCGGTTGGCATAGGACAGCGCCTGGTTCTGGGCACGCTGCTCGTCCTCGCGGGCCCGGATCACGTCATCGAAGGCGCCCTGCACCGGCGACGGTGGCTGTGCATCCTGCACGTTGACCTGCGTGACCAGGATACCGGTACCGTAATGATCCATGTATTGCTGGGAACGTTGCTGGACCTCGGCGGCCACATCGGCCCGGCCCTGCGTCAGCACCAGATCCATGGTGGTACTGCCGACCACATGACGGATGGCCGACTCCACGGCCTGATTCAGACCACTGCGCGGATCCCGCACCTGGATCACGTAGCGTACCGGATCCTGGATGATGTACTGGACCGAGATCTCGACATGGACGATATTCTCATCCGCTGTCAGCATGTCATTGGCATAGGAGCTGGTATTGACCTGTGAGACGTTCACCTTCCGCACCGTGTCGATCAGCGGCGGGTTCCAGCGCAGGCCCGGCATGACTTCCGCTTCCTGCAGCTCGCCGAACCGCATGACCACGCCGCGCTCGGCTTCGTCCACGGTGTAGAAACCCATCGCGGCCCAGACCACCACGGCCAGCAGGACCAGCCCGCTCAGCAGGCCGGCCGGCACTCCACCGCCACCGCCGCTGCCTCCGTCACCGGAACCACCTCGGTCACCCTTACCCCCGAACAGGCCGTTCAGACGTCGGGTGAACTTCTTTATGACCTCGTCCAGATCAGGTGGCCCCTGGTCGCCGCGGTTTCCACCGCCACCTCCCCAGGGATCGTTGTTCTTGTTACCGGGCTCATTCCACGACATTACTTACTCCATAACCGGATAATCAACCGGATGATTTTAACGAATATTGATGTCTTCGTGCAGTAGACGGTCGAAATCAAATCGCGGTAGCCGTACTTCCAGATGCAGCAGGCCGTCCGTATCGACACTCTCATGCTGGACGGCCCCACGCTCATACAGGCGCGAGCGCAGTCTGCCCTGATGGGGAGCCAACACCAGTTCCTGCTCCACGAAGTCCTCGCCGAGGCGTTCGCTGATCGCCTCGGCAAGCAGTTCAAGCCCCTCTCCCCGTAGCGCGGATACCCGTACACGGATCGGAACCCCATGCTCATCGCGGTCGATACCGGGACTGACATCCTCCAGCAGGTCGATCTTGTTATAGACCTCCAGCCGCGGCACCTCGTCCGCGCCGATCTCGGTCAGCACCTCTTCCACCTGATCGATGTAGTGGTCGCGATGTTCGTTGGCGGCATCGATGACATGCAGTAACAGGCTGGCCTGGACGGTCTCTTCCAGTGTGGCACGGAACGCTTCCACCAGTTTGTGCGGCAGATGACTGATGAAACCCACTGTGTCCGCGAGAATGGCTTCCCCGTAATTGGGCAGTTGAATCTTGCGCAGCGTCGAATCCAGCGTGGCAAACAACTGATCGGCGGCATACAGTTCCGAATGGGTCAGTGCATTGAACAACGAGGATTTTCCCGCGTTGGTGTAACCCACCAGCGAGACCGAAGCGATCTCCGCGCGTCGCCGGGCCCGGCGCCCCTGATCGCGCTGCGCGCGCACCTTCACCAGACCTTTCTCGATCTGCTTGATGCGCTGCCGGACCATACGCTGGTCCATTTCCAGCTGGGTTTCACCGGCGCCACGCAGATTGACGCCGCCTTTCTGCCGGTCCAGGTGAGTCCAGCCCCGCTTGAGTCGCGAGACGACATGTTGCAGCTGCGCCAGCTCCACCTGCAGCTTGCCTTCATGGCTGCGGGCGCGCTGGGCAAAAATCTCGAGAATCAGGCCGGTCCGATCCAGCACGCGACACTTCAGCTCACGCTCGATATTGCGCTCCTGACTCGGCGACAGTGCGTGGTTGAACAGCACCAGTGACGCCTGGTGAGCCCGCACCGTGTCACCAATCTCGGCCAACTTGCCTTTCCCGACAAAATACCCCGGATCTGGCATCTTCCGGCTACCCTTGATGAATTCGGCCGGATACAGCCCTGCCGAACGCACCAGTTCCTCGAACTCCGCGGGGTCTTCCTGGTCGCTGCCGGCCTCTATGGCCAGATGGACCAGTATGGAGGTCTCCCCCCCTTCAGGTCGTTCGAAAAACAATCAGATCCTCATTCAGGCAGCATTGCCTGCAGTGTCGGAGTCCTCGGCGGCATCGCCCGCGTTGCTGGACGGCAGTTTCACGGACCGGGCCGGGACCACGGTGGAAATGGCATGCTTGTAAACCATCTGGTTTACCGCGTTTTTCAGCAGAATGACAAACTGGTCAAACGATTCGATCTGACCCTGCAGTTTGATGCCACTGACCAGATAGATCGAAACAGGAATCCGCTCTTTCCTCAGCGCATTCAGGAAAGGGTCTTGTAGAGAATGCCCTTTTGACATTATGTTCTCCTTGATTCATGGACGGGTACTACATGACGTCTGAGCGCAGCAATTTCAAGACCCTGTCCAGCATTTCAGGATCCTGACTGTCCACATTCCTCAACGCCTGCCAGCTGCGCAACCAGGTCATCTGACGCTTGGCCAGCTGCCGCGTTGCAATGATACCCCGTTCTACCATGGCTTCATAGTTCATTTCGCCGTCCAGATAGCGCCATACCTGGCGATAACCGACGCTGCGCATGGACGGCAGGGATTCATCCAGATCGCCTCGCTGGCGCAGTGCCTGGACCTCTTCAACCAGCCCGGCATCCAGCATGGACCGGAAACGCCTGGCGATCTGTTCATGCAGTACGCTGCGATCACCCGGCTGGACTGCCAGAAAATACAGATCGAACGGCAATTGATCGTCACCGGCCTGCTGCTGCAACTTGCTGAGCGGGCGCCCGGTCAATTCAAACACTTCCAGCGCCCGCTGCAGACGCTGCGGATCAGTGGGCCGGATACGGGCCGCCGCCTCGGGGTCCACCTCCCGCAGGCGCCGGTGTACGGCGGCCCAGCCCTCGTTCGCCGCCACGGCGTCGATGCGGGCACGCACCACCGGATCCGCGTCGGGGAGATCGGCAAGACCGTCGCGTAGCGCACGGAAGTACAACATGGTGCCACCCACCAACAGCGGGACCCGACCCTGCTCGTGGATATCTCTCATCTCGGTCAGGGCATCACGCCGGAAGGCGGCCGCCGAATAGCGTTCAGCGGGATCCAGGATATCGATCAGTCGGTGTGGTGCCCGCTGCAGCGTGCCCGCGTCGGGCTTGCCGGTGCCGATATCCATGCCACGGTAGATCTGTGCGGAATCGACGTTGATGATGTCCATGGGCAGACGCTGCACGAGCTCGACGGCGAGTCCCGTCTTCCCCGCCGCCGTCGGCCCCATCAGACAGACGGCCATAGGTCGATGTCGGTCTGCTGGCATCACTGCCCCCGAAGAAACCACTTGTCCAGGTCGACCAGACTCTGGAACACCCAGGTGGGACGACCATGGTTACACTGGTCACTGCGCTCCGTACGCTCCATGTCACGCAGCAACGCGTTCATCTCGGGAACCGTCAGGCTGCGATTGGCACGCACCGAGCCATGACAGGCCATGGTCGACAGCAGCTCATCCCGGTACCGGGACACACGATGGCTTTCCCCGTGCTCCAGAATGTCGGACAACACATCCCTGACCAGCTGCTCGACGTCGGCCCGTGCCAACAGTGTCGGCACCTGCCGCACAATGATGGATTCCGCCGCCACCCGCTCGATGTCCAGCCCCAGTCTCCGCAATTCGTCGGACTGCGCGGCGGCGCAGTCCGCCTCGGCCTGGCTGACGGCAACGGATACCGGCACCAGCAGGGGCTGCGCCCTGATACCCTGCTCATCCATGGCCACTTTGAGGCGCTCATAGGTGATCCGTTCATGCGCGGCATGCATGTCCACCATGATCAGTCCCTCGCGATTCTCGGCCAGTATATAGATGCCATGCAGCTGGGCCAGGGCATATCCCAGCGGAGGCACCTCCTCATCCTCGGCCAGGCGCTGATAGGTCTGCATCTGATCCGCCACCTGACCTCGGTCCGGCACGGAGGAACGCAAACCACCCATTGGCAGGGGCCGCGCGGAGCCGGCACCGGATCCAAGCACTTCACCGGTCTGCTCATTGACCCGAAGCCCCAACCCACCCTGGACCGGCACATCATGGGCCTCGCCCGGCGATGACGGTACTTCGGCCCTGTCACTCGGCTCCAGGCGGTCACCGGGCCTCAGGTCCGCCAGGGCACGATGCAGTGAACGGAACAGGAAATCATGCACCAGCCGACTGTCCCGGAAGCGCACCTCATGCTTGGTGGGATGCACATTGACATCCACCAGCGCCGGGTCGAGCTCCAGGTACAGCACATACGCGGGATGGCGCCCATGGTAGAGCACGTCCTGATAGGCCTGGCGGACGGCATGGGTGATCAGCCTGTCCCGGATCACCCGACCATTGACATAAAAATATTGCAGATCGGCCTGACTGCGGGAAAAGGTGGGCAGACTGACCCAGCCATGCAGGCGCAGACCGGATGCCTGCATGTCCACATGGACCGAATTGTCCACGAATGCCGGGCCGCAGACCAGCGACACGCGCCGCTCCCTGGCGATATCCGAATCGGCCGCCTGAAGCTGGTGAATCGAGCGCTGATTGTGACGCAGACTGAAACTGACATCGAATCGACTCAGTGCCAACTTTTTCAGAACCTCTTCCAGGCGCTGGAACTCGGTGCGCTCGGTCCGCAGGAACTTGCGTCGGGCCGGGGTGTTGAAAAACAGATCGCGGACCTCGACCGTGGTCCCCACCGGATGGGCCGCCGGGCGCACATCGGCCTCCATCTCCTCGCCTTCCGCCTGTACCTGCCAGGCCACCTCGTCTTCCGCGCCCACCCACCGCGACGTCAACTGCAGGCGGGAGACCGAGCTGACACTGGCCAATGCCTCGCCCCGGAAACCCAGGCTGCCGATGCGTTCAAGATCGTCGAGTGTGACGATCTTGCTGGTGGCATGTCGGCTGAGCGCCAGCGGCAGATCCTCACGCGCGATACCCTGACCGTCGTCTCGCAACCGGATCAGTCGCACGCCGCCCTGCTCCACCTCGACATCAACCCGCTCCGCGCCGGCGTCAAGGCTGTTCTCCAGCAACTCCTTGACCACGGAGGCCGGTCGCTCCACGACCTCGCCGGCAGCGATCTGGTTGGCCAGTCTCTGGTTGAGCAGGGCAATTCGGGGCATGTACAGCGTCACCTCGTCATGGAGCGGGAATGGTCAGCACCTGGCCGACATGGATGACATCACCATTGATGTCATTGACGGTGCGCAGTCGCGACAGACTGACGCGGTAGCGGTCGGCGATCCCCGACAGTGTTTCCCCACGGGTGATCACGTGTTCCGTGGACTGCGAGGCCAGCCAGCCACCCTCTCCACCGGGAATGGCCAACGTCTGACCGGCATGGATGACATCACTGTTGCGCAAGCCGTTGGCGGACCGCAGTTCAGCCAGGGTGACCCCGTGTTGCTGCGCGATGACCGACAGGCTGTCACCGCGACGCACCATGTACTCGGAGACGCGGGGCATCCGGATCTCCGGCAGCTCTCCGTTGGACTTCTGCCAGGCCAGCAACGTTCCCTCCGGCGGTGAATCATGGAAATACCCCATCACCCCCCGGGCAATGGCATCCGCCAGGCGCCGCTGATACCCGGTACTGGTCAGCATACGCGCTTCGGTCGGGTTGGACAGGTAACCGGTCTCGATCAGCAGGGACGGGATATCAGGCGAGCGCAGCACCCACAGATTCGCTCGCTGGGGTTTGTCGCGGCGCAATCGGGCCACCCGCCCCACGGTGTCCAGGATATGTGAACCGGCATTGATGCTCTGCTCGATGCTCCAGTTCATCGAAAGGTCCAGCAGCGTGAGCGCCAGATCCTCCTCGTATTCCGCCAGGCTGGTTTCACCGGTCAACCCGCCCAGGAGTCCCGCCGAGTTCTCCCGCTCGGCCACCCGCCGGTTGTTCTCGGCTTCCGCGGTACTCTGCGAGAGCGCGTAAATGGTCACACCCTCGGCCCGGGAGGAGCGGAATGAGTCGGCATGAATCGACAGAAAGATATCGGCCCGGTTATTGCGGGCCAGTTGAGGCCGGCGCTGCAACTGCACGAAATGATCATCATTGCGGACCATGACCGGACGAAAGCCCGGAATTGCCTCCAGGCTGTCATGGAGCGCGCGGGATATGGCCAGGGCCACGTCTTTCTCGCGGATGCGGCCGTCGTAGCCGATCGCCCCCGGATCATCGCCCCCGTGACCGGCATCGATCGCCACCACCACGTCGCGTCGCAGGTCATCCGTCTCGGGCACCGGTTGTGGCTCCCGCACCGGAGCGCTGCGATCCAGGTCGTAGAGATCCAGCACCAGACGGTGTCCCAGGGGGCCCTCCGGCTGCAGCGTAAAGCTGGTCGGGTTGACTGCTTCGGAAATATCCAGCACAACCCGAAGGTCATTGCCATTGCGCACCGCATGCCGGATACCGGTCACCGGACTGCCCGAAAAGTCCATGTTGTCCAGATTCACCCGCAACCGGGCATCCTGGACGTCGACCACCACACGGTATGGGTCCTCCAGCATGAAGACGCTGTATTCGAGCGGTTGGTCGGTATCGAACACCAGGCGGCTGTATTCGGCATCACGCCAGAAACGCGCATCCTCGATGTCCACCGCCTGCGCCAGCCGCGGCACCAGCATCAGACAGCACACGGCCATGATCACCAGCTTGCCGGTAATCGGACCATCCACACTGCAGTATCGCCGATCAGTCATTTCCATGCTGCCGTATTTTCCACGCCCGGCTGCCCCGATATCAAGCCGGCCAGCCGACTGCCTGTTGCCGTCACCGCACGCCATTGCAGTCGCCGACCCGCTTTCTCCGGGCTCATCCGGATGTCGAGGTCGGCCGCCGGCATGAAGCCGGCCCCCCGGTCCGGCCACTCGACCAGACACAGCCGACCCGGCTCGAAACACTCATCCACTCCCAGAAATTCGACCTCTTCCGGGTCGGCCAGTCGGTACAGGTCAAAATGACAGACCGGAATCCGGGTATGCTCGTACGGCTCGACCAGTGTATAGGTCGGACTTTTCACCGGCCCCCGGTGTCCAAGCGCCCGCATCACTCCCCGGGCAAGGCAGGTCTTGCCCGCTCCCAGGTCGCCGCTCAGCGTGATCACCAGGGCAGCCGGAAGATTTCCGGAGGTCAGCAGACTGGCGGCGGCCCGGGCGATGGCCGCACCGGCCGCTTCCGTGGCCTGCTCGTTTTCCAGAAACCGGCTACCCTCCCCGAGGCGATCCGTCATGCCCGCACTCCACGTCGCCGTTGACCGACCAGCTTGTGTATCGGCATCATCAGATCCGAGGCCAGCAACCCCCGCTCCGCTTCCAGCGCCGCCAGATCAGCACTCTCGCCGTGAATGGCCACGGCTGCCCGGGTCGCTCTCGATAGCGGCATGCGCTGGGCCAGCAGGCCTGCGATGAGCCCGGACAGTACATCGCCCATGCCACCGGCCGCCATTCCGGGGTTGCCCTCTGTACAGACATCCATGACGATGCTTTCCTGTCCCGCGATGGCGGACACTCCCTCTTCCGGATAACAGATCACAGTACCCACCCCCTTGAGCAGCGCCACACCGCCCCACCGCTGCTGGATGGCGCGCGCCGCGGCAAACCGATCCGCCTGGATTTCCGCTGTCGAGCAACCCAGCAGCCGGGCCGCTTCCCCCGGATGCGGCGTAAGCACAGTCAGGTCCGCCAGCGGCTCCGGCAGACCCAGTTCCCGGCCACGGGCCAACAGATTCAGCGCATCGGCGTCCAGTACAAGTGGCAGACCATTGTCACATTGCCATTGGATCACTTCGCGCAGGATCGTCACGGACCAGGAAGACTGGCCGAGGCCGGGACCGGCCACCAGGGCACTGGCCGATTGCAGCACGGGCAACAGCGCCGGCAGCAATGCGCCTGAACCGGCCACCTCCTCACTGATACCACGCACCATCACTTCCGGCCGTCGTGCCAGTGATGGTGCCACATGGGCGGGACGGGTCAGCAAGGAGACCGTGCCGGCACCGCTGCGGGCCGCCGCCTCACTGCACAGCAGGGCGGCACCACCAAATCCGTCATCTCCCGCCGCCACCACCACGCGGCCGCAATCGCCCTTGTGCGTTGCCAGCGTGCGCGGTGGCAGCCAGGGCAGCACCCGCTGAACATCCAGCCGCCATGCCGATGGCGCTCCCACTTCCGGACGATCATACACTTCACCGGGCACATCCAGGCGATCGAACAACAGTTCACCACACCGGTCCGGCCCGGCTGCGGTGAACAACCCACGATTCAGACCGATGAATGACAGCGTCACAGAGGCTGCCACGGCCGCTCCGGCCAAGCGGCCAGTATCACTGTCCAACCCTGATGGCAGATCCACCGACAGCACCGGCAGTCCACTGCGATTGATCTGTTCGATGGCATCCCGGTATGGCGGGCGGACGTCGCCGCGGATCCCGGTTCCCAGCATGGCATCGATCACGACACAACCCGTGCCACCTCTTTCCCGGCGCTGTTCCAACGCATCGGCAATAGCAGTGGAATCCGCTTCATACATCGGAACGGCCTGATTCCGGGCCAGATGCAGGGCGCTTGCAGCCTCATTCTTCAGACCATCCAGTGAGCCCAACGCCAGGACCTCGACCGCCAACCCTGCTTCCACGGCCAGCGCGGCCAGTACCAGGCCATCACCGCCATTGTTGCCGGGGCCGGTGAAGATCAACAGTTCGCGGGCACCGGGCCAGTGCTCCTTCAGCGTGCGGAACAGGGCGGCGCCGGCACGCTGCATCAGAACGAACCCGTCGATGCCACCGGACACTGCCAGTCGGTCCAGCTCGCGGGTCTGCGCGGCGGTATAGAGTCGTTGGTGGATGGCTCGCGGCATCAGCCCATTCTGGCAATCAATCGGTGAATGAGACGCAACGCGGTCTCCAGGTCCTCGACCGGTATGTCCTCGGTCTGCTCCATGGCCCAGGGGTCCTGGACCGACCGTAGTGCGTTATAGATCTGCTGACCCTGTTCCGTCAGCACCACCAACGGAGATCGACGGTGCCTGGGGTTGTCCTCATAGAGGATCAGCCCGTCATTCTTCATCACATCGGTGATACGTTGGACCGCCTGTCGGGACTGTCCCAGTGCCCGCGCAATGGCCGGCACCGTGACGCCACCGGGTGACAGCGCGATGACGCCGATCACCTTCCAGCGCGCGCTGGTCAGCCCCAGACTGCCGGCCATCCGATCTCCTTCCGCCTGAAGGATACCGTTCAGCCGGAAAACGGACAGCACGAGATCTAGAAACAGTTTACGTTTCGGCGAATGCACCAGCGTCACCCTCCCGAGGGAACGGTATCATCTTACCATCATTGGACTGTCTCCGGGTCGAACCGGTTCACCGGTGACGGGCCGAACGACAGCCACGTGTCATTGGCCTGCTGCCCCACGCCCGGCTCACTCCAGTTGCAGACGCCGTCGGGGAAAATCGCTTCCAGGCGGTCCTGCTCCTGCTCCGTGAAATCGACGGCATAATCACTGTAATCGACAGGCTTGAGCTGGCATTTCAACACATCATTGCTGAGCGGCCCACCGGCCACAAGGCGCAGCCCGGCATGTGGCGGATAGAGTGCGTTACAACGTCCCTCGCTGTTGTCAAACAGGCGCTCCCGGTTGAACTCGGCCTCCTCGACGATCCGCTCTCCTCCGGGCGTGAAGCAGTCATCGCGCAATCCTTCCGGACGGCGGGCCGCAATCAGCTCGCCGGCTGTCAGTGCATCGTCCGGCCGTTCATGGATCGCCTCCAGCCACTGATCCATCAGCGCCAGATTCTCCCGTTCCAGTGACAGGGATTGATCGTGCCGGCGTATCACATAGTTGTCGGCATGACCATTATCCCGGACCAGCCGGGCCCGGGTGGTGAAGGAATAGACGCTGGCATGGAAATTCCCTTCATCATCCAGGTAGGTGCGGTCGTCAATGATCGGTACCCGCGACAATCCGGCACTGCCACTGGTCACCCGTCCGGTAGCATAGGCCGTCCTGATGGCGGCCGGATCCCCTTGCGTGCGCTCGCTGGTCGGCTGGTAGTCGATGTCCCACCCCCCGATGGACTCATTCAATGACAGGAAAAGCGCCTTG
>JBNJGU010000015.1:0-26734 GCA_051747985.1 Pseudomonadota bacterium
CACGCTCTTCGGTCAGCCAGAACACGGCGGGCATGCCACTCTGGCGCGAGCGATTGACGGCCAGCTTCACCCAGTCCCGGATCGGGGCATCCTTGACCTGGCACATGCGCCAGATGTCGCCCTTTTCCACATCATGGGAGAATACCGTCTCGCCGGCCTTGTTGAGCACCTTGACGGTGCCCGCCGCCGGAATCTCGAAGGTCTTGTCGTGGGAGCCGTATTCCTCGGCCTTCTGCGCCATCAGCCCCACATTGGGACAGGTGCCCATGGTGGTCGGATCGAGGGCGCCGTTCTCCTGACAGAAGCGGATGGTTTCCTGGTAGACCCCGGCATAGCAGCGGTCGGGAATCATGGCCTTGGCATCCTGCTGCGCATCGTCCCGGTTCCACATCTTGCCGCCGTCACGGATCATGGCCGGCATGGAGGCGTCGATGATCACGTCACTGGGAACATGCAGATTCGTGATGCCCTTGTGAGAGTTCACCATGGCCAGTGACGGGCCATCCTTGTAGGCGGCTTCGATATCGGCTTCAATGGCCGAGCGCCTGTCTTCGGGCAGATCCGCGATCTTCGCCAACACATCGCCGAAGCCGTTGGTGGCATCCACGCCCAGTTCACGGAAAGTGTCGGCGTGCTTCTCGAATACAGAGGAGAAAAATACCCTCACGGCATGCCCGAACATGATCGGGTCGGACACCTTCATCATGGTCGCCTTCAGGTGCAGCGACAGCAGCACGCCCTTCTCCTTCGCGTCGGCCATCTCGCGCTGGATGAAGGCCTGCAGCTTCGCGGCGCTCATGCAGGCGGCATCGACCACCTCGCCGTCCAGCACGGGCACGGACTCCTTCAGCACCTTCTCCCCGTCCGCGCTCTGCAGGACGATCTTCAGGTCATCGGCGCCGGCGAATGTGGTGGACTGCTCGCTGGCGAAAAAGTCGCCATCATCCATGTGCGAGACGTGCGTCTTCGAATCCGCGGTCCACTTGCCCATGCGGTGCGGATGCTTGCGGACGTAGTTCTTCACGGCGGCTGGTGCGCGGCGATCGGAATTGCCTTCGCGCAGTACCGGATTCACGGCCGAACCCTTGACCCGGTCATACCGGGCGCGGACTTCGCGCTCCTCATCGGTCTGCGGTTCGTGCGGGTAGTCGGGCAATGCGTAACCCTGCCCCTGCAATTCCTTGATGGCGGCGATCAACTGCGGAATGGAAGCACTGATATTGGGCAGCTTGATGATGTTGGCTTCCGGCGTCTTCGCCAGCTCACCCAGCTCGGCCAGGGCATCGCCGATGCGCTGGTCGTCCTTCAGGTACTCGGGAAACTGCGCGATGATCCGTCCCGCCAGGGAGATGTCGCGGGTTTCCACCGAAACGCCGACGGCTTTCGTGAAAGACTCGATGATGGGCAACAGTGAGTAGGTTGCCAGGCGTGGCGCCTCGTCGGTTTCCGTGTAGATGATCTTTGCACCGTCGTTCGACATAGTGGTTCCTATTCCAGAAGTTCAGGACAGAATGCGATAGAGGACACCACCGGCACGACAGGATGGTCGTGAGGCACCCTCGAAAAAGTGCGCGGATTATAGCACTTGAAGCGCTGATATGGTATCGCCGGGCCTTCTGCTACCCGGACTCCAGCCAACTCACCACGCTGCTGACCTCCGACGGATCGGCTTCCGCTCCGACATCCAACAGTACCTGACGCAGCCGTTCATCGGCATCCAGAGGCTCTCCCGGCGTGATGTGGCCATGCTCCTCCAGCCAGTCCTGCAGCGCGTCGGCGGCACTGGTCCGGAAGCGGGCCACTTTCCGGTTCCGCAGCCCGTCCAGCAGCGCCTCCGGGTCCCCGCCGACGGCTTCGGCCAGCTCGCTGACCGGTTCCAGGAAGGTATCGGTCACGGCCGGTGCCTGCTGCAGGGCGATGCTGTCCACGGGCCGATTGCGCCCCTGCCGCCAGATCTCGCGCCAACGCCGGGCGGTGATGCATCGCGCCGCCAGGCGGTAGCGCAGCGTTTCCTCCGGCAATGCCGCGGCGGCGCTGCTGCTATGCAGAAGCCCCTCGAGCTGTCCCAGCGTGGTGATCCGCCATTCCTGCATGAGCCGGTGAAGCAGCGGCAGGTCGTCACGCAGCAGGTGGAAAAGATGGATATCTCCGGCCGCATGCCACGGCTCCACCACGGGAACGGACAGGCGCGCCGCATACGCCTCTGGCGACTCACCCTCCGGCGCGGGGACGGGTTGCCGTGGCGGAAGAACGTAGTCGTCGGCCACGGCTCCGGGCTTCCCGAAACGCCGCTCCGCCATATCGATATGATGCGGCGCCTCGCCGGCCGCCTGCTCCCACAGCGCGAGTTCATGCCGACGCGCCGAAAGATAGAACACCTGACGCCCTTCTTCCCGGCACAATAGCGCCAGACTGTCGGCCACTTCCGCAAACCGGGACTCGTCACTGGTGGTCAGCGCCTCGTCCAGAAACAGCGGCAGCGACAGGCCGCCCCGCTCCAGTCGGCGGGTCCAGGCCAGACGGACCGCCAGCAACAACTGCATGCGGGTGCCCGAGGACAATGCCGCCAGCGGGCGCAACTCTCCCAGCCTGCGGTCTCTCGCCAGCAACCCGGCCTCACCCACTTCCACGTCCCAGCCCTGGTGGGTGAAACGACCGAACAGCTCACGAGCCTCCCGCAACACGTCCGGCTCGTGCTCGCTCTGGTGTTCCTGTTCGATCTCATCCAGCAGAAATCGGCCCGCTTCGGCGGACAGCTGTTCCCGCAGCGTGTCGGCCAGGGCGCTTTTTTCCTGATCGACCCGGTGCAGGGCCTTCTCCAGTAGTGGATCACTGCCCGCCGATCGCAGCTCGGCATTGATCCGGCTCAGGTCATCCCTCAGGCTCTCGAGCTGCTCGGCATCCAGATGACATGCATCCAGCTGCTGCGTCAGCGCCTCCCGTTCGCCACTTTCGGCGGCCTGGACCAGATCCGCATGATCCGCCAGCCGGTGGCGTGGTTCACGCTCCCGCCCCGTCAGCTCCTGCCGCCTCTGATTCAGGGTGCGCCACTCCTCCAGGCGCTCCAGACAATGGTCCAGCGTCTGCCTGTCACCCGGTTCGAGACCGACGGTGCGATACAGCGCATCGATCTCATCACGTCTTGAACGCAACTGCTTTCCGGTCTGATCCAGGTCGCCGCGCAGCGAACGCAGGGATCGATCAGCCTCCTCGGCCCGGCGCGCGCGCCGGGTCAGGGCCTCGAAGGCCGCCGCCAGATCGTGCCGATCCGCCGCCTCTCCGGCCTCCCAGCGCTCCAGGAAGCCCGCGATCAGTCCCCGGTTTTCCTCCATGGCCTTCCGCAGCTGATACTGCCTCTCCTCTCTGTCCCGGCGCTGTCGATGCGCCTTCTCGTACCGCTCGATCAGGTGCAGATAGCGTCGGATGGCCGAGGGCTCCCAGTCGGGCTCGAAACCCAGTTCAGCGGCCAGCCTCGCACTCTCTCGGCCCAGCTTCCCGGCCTGCTCCTCAAGCTCCCGGCGTCGCTCGCTCGCGCCCGTATCCGCCAGATCCTGATCCCGACGGCGCTCCATGGCATTGGCGTCCCGGCGCAGCGTCTCCAGAAGCGCGCGTACCGCCCGGATCGTCCAGTCATCCGGCATCGGCAGATCGAGCTTCAGATAGCTGTTCCTGACCATCGTGTCCGGACTGCCGGACTGCACATACAGGCTCCACAGCACACCACACAATCCGGCGCCACTGGCCGCGACCACCCACCATGCCTGCCCCAGGGCCGACAGAACCAGGGCAGCCAGCGCTCCGACGGTGCCCAACCACAGTCCCGGTCGGGCCCGCCGGATCGTGGCGCGGGCCGTGACGGCCGCCAGCCACTGCTCCAGCACATCGACACCGCGCCAGTGGTTCCGGCGTTTCTCCTCGTCAATGGCATCGCCGTCGGCAGCCGGATCACGGGGATGGATCTGTTCCAGGGCAACCCGGTTCTGCTCCAGCCTGCCAGCCAGCGCCTCTGCCTCGCTCAGGAGTCCGGGACCGATCCGGGGTGGTTCCTGTGGCGGGCTCCGGTCGTCTCCCGCCAGCGCGGACCAGGCCTGCTGCTCATCACGCCGATAGCGATCCAGCTCCGCCTCTACCGTCTCGAGCTGTTGTTGCCAGTGTCGCTGCTCGTCCAGCCGGGCCCGGGTGGCCTCCAGCTCCTGTTCCGATGGCCGCGCCGTCGCCATGCCGGTCTGCTCCAGCTCCTGCTCCGCCGACACCAGACGACTCCGGACGCCCTCTTCTTTTCCCTGCAGGTCATGACACAGACTCTCGAGCCTCTCGAGCTGCTCTGCTTCATTGCCTCGCAACGCATTCATGGCGGACGGAAATGTGGCCAGGTCGGCCTCGACTCGCTGACGTTCGGCCAGAACCGATTCCAGCGTCAATGCCTGCTCCAGGCGCCCGGCCTGCTCGCTGGCCCGCTTCGCCGCCTCGGCCTGCTCCTTCAGCTCGGGCAGCTCCTGCTCCTGATGGCGCAGGGATTCATAGTCGGACTCGACACGCCGTAATTCATCACGCGCCTGACGCAACATTTTGCGTTCATGGCGGCCGGCATGCAGTGACACCTGGAACAGTCCGTCACGCAGACCCCGCAGGTCGTAACCTCCCGTCAGGGCCTTGCGCAACTGCTCCACCAGTTCCTGATCGCCATGGCTGGCCACGGCCAGATCCTCCATGGTCAACCAGTAACAGCGCAGTGCCGTGCCCTCCGGCAGGGACGGTCGCTCGACGGTCTGGCCGTCGCGCTGCCACTGCTGCTGACGTCCGGTTCGAGCCACCGTCCAGCGAACGCCGTCCTCGTCGAAACTGGCGCTCAGGGACAGCGTGCCGGGATCACCGCTTTGTGGTTCGGCCACCAGATACTGCAGGGCCCGGATCAGACTGCTCTTGCCGCTGGCATTGGGACCGGTCACCAGATTGATGCGCGGACTGATGGCGTCGATGACAAAACCCGGTTCAATGCCCGGCAGCTGCTGGATCTCCAGTCGACGCAATCTCACCGGTCATCCTCCTGCTGCGCCAGCATTGCATCCAGCAGGCGCGTGCCGGCCTCGCGCAGATGGTCGATCACCGCCGCCTCATCCGGGACGGGTTCGTCCAGTTCCTGCCAGCGGGCATCCCCGGCCTGCGCCACCAGACGTGACCTCGCCTCCCCGATAAACCGACGTGCTGCCTCGCCGTCCGGTTCGTCCAGCAACAGCAACCGCCTGGCCAACAGGCCGACCGGATCGTTCTGTGCCGCCAGGCGCGCCAGATCCACCACCGGGCGGGTGGCCAGACGGCAGTGCTCGATGAAGTAACCGGCTCCGGAAACCGGCCCGTCCAGCACGATGGCACCGTTCTGTATTTCTTCCTCGAACAGCCGGGCAACCGCCGGACCCTGATCGCTGCGCCCTTCCAGTGAAAGACGCACACCCACGGCCCGTGGCGGCTCCGCCACGTCCCCGAGCCTCGCATCCGGTTCCCGCAGGGACTCCAGCAACAGTGAACGGGCCTGCTCGGTGTCCTCCAGGTCCGTCAGGTCCAGACGGATCGTCTCCCAGCGCAACGGGGCCAGAACCCACTGCTCCAGCGCCCGCAGACGACCCCCCTCGATCGTGAACAACCAGGGGCCATGATCTCCGGGCTCGCCGGGATCCATACCGCTGATACAGCCCAGATAGCCGGAGGGCCGATCCACGGACAGCGGATCCGGCGCATGAATGTGTCCCAGCATCCAGCCATCCAGGTCGGTGGCGGCCAGTTCGGAAGAGCGCACTGGTGCGTGCCGACTGCCGGTCTGGTCGCGATCACAATGCAACAGGCCAAGGTTCAATCCCGGCCCACGGGACAACACCGCGCCGTCCAATGGACTGTACGGCACCTGCGCTTTGGGAAAAGACCAGCCATGCAGCGTGACGGATGTACCAGCCGCCTCCAGAGTCCAGCTCTCCCACTCGCCACCGGCACCCAGCAGGTGGAACCCGGGTAGCTGCTCCGCCAGGCGGGGCAGCACCTTGACGTCGTGATTGCCGGCCACTCCCACCACCCGGATACCGGCATCGGTCAGGCGCTGCACGCCGCGCTGCAGGGAACGGTAGGCCTCGAAAAAATCATCCTCGCGCTCGACCACATCACCGGCCAGGGCCACGGCATCCACATCGGCCCTGATGGCGTGATCCACGACCCGCTCCCAGGCACCCGCCGGTCCCAGGGCCCGACGATCGGAGGCAAAAGCAGCGGGCAGTCGGGAGGGATAGCGGCCCAGGTGCATGTCACCGACGGCCAGAAGCTTCAACGGCATCTGTCTGGAGTCCTTTTCAGTAAGAAAGCGCCGTCAGTCTATCCCATCCGGCGCACCGAAAAGAACCGTCAGGGCACTTCCGCGCTGGCGGCATGCAGCATGACGTGGAACAGGTAATTCTGTTCCACCGTGCCATCCAGCAGGTGTGCGAACGGCCCCTTGGCATAGACCGGCACATCCTCGCCGGAGTGGGTCTCGCCCGACAGCGGAATCAGGGCCTGTTGCATGTAGTCGAGACTGCCCAGCTCTTCCTCGGAAATCTGCGGGCGACCGTCCCGGGCCAGGTTCTCGTTCAGCAGAATGGAGCCGGCGCCATTCAGGTAGCCGGCCACCGTGTAGGGCTTGCCGTCGGCCGCTTCATTGGGCTCGCCGGTGTGCCAGTCCGCGGCCGGATCGATCCCCATGCACAGTCCCAGGATGTCGGAGCCACGACCGCAGTAGCCATTGAATGCAATAGCGTGTTCATGGTCGGCGGTGACGATCAGCAATGTCTCGCGGTCGTCCGTGAGCCGGTCGGCCACCGCCACGGCTTCGGCAAAGGCCGCCGCATCATGCAGGGTTCGCGCCAGATTGCCGGCGTGGTGGGCATGATCCACCCGGCCCGCTTCCACCTGGAGAAAGAAACCTGCCTCGTTGACCGAAAGCGCCCGGATCGCGGCCTCGGTCATCTCCGCCAGTGACGGCTCGTCCTCTCGGTCGGCCTCATACTGCATATGGCCGTCTTCAAACAAACCCAACGCGGGCGTCCCGTCCAGGTGCAGCGCGGCGAACGTCTCCTGATTCCACGCATATTGCACACCGGACTGCCGCGCCTCATTGATCAGGTGGCGTTGATCCACGCGTACGCCGGTTCCATCCTCTTCCGTCGCAGCTCCCTCGGGAACGAAATTGCGCCGACCACCGCCCATGGCAATGTCCAGATCACCGGCCTGCATCGCCTGCAGCAATTGTTGGGCAATATCCACCTGCCCCTCGCAGTCATCGGGTACACGGCTTTCCCAGTTGCGGTCCGCCGAGCTGGCATACACCGTTGCGGGAGTGGCATGGGTGATGCCGGCCGTGGAGACGGCACCGACCGACTTTCCGGCCTCCGACAGGATGCGCGACAGGGGAGTGAGGAGATTGCCGGACAGCGTACTGCAGTCTCCGCGCACCACATCCTGGCTGACGTTGATCACGCCGGCGCGCGTTTTCACGCCGCTCATGATCGCCGTGGCGGTGCCGGCCGAGTCCGGAGTCTGGGCATTGGTGTTGTAGGTCTTCACCAGCGCGCTGTGGAACGCCGGAGTCTCGAAGGGAAGCACGTGATCATCGCCACTGCCACCCTGCCGCTGACCGACGAACAGGCGGGTGGCGTAATTGGTGCCGACACCGTGACCATCGGAGATCATCAGGATGATGTTGCGTGCCCGACCGGTGTTGGGCTGCCGCTCCAGGCGGGCCTGCAGTGCCGCCTGACCATCGGCATACCAGTCGGTCCCGTCATCCGGTTCCGCCGCGTACAATACCACGCCCCACGACTGACAGAGCAACGTGAGAATGAATGCAATGCCTCGAAGAAATGCTGCGATGTTCATACTGCCCTCTCGCGGAATATCCGTTTGTCCGGAGTATCGCGCAAGAAAATGACAGTATGACAACAGGGCTCCCGTTGAGGCCGGGCGACCGCCGTCAGCGCGCCTTCGGCCCCAGCAGAAACCACAGGATGAGACCGATCAGCGGGAGAAACAGCAACAGGAGAATCCACAACAGCTTGGAGACACCGCCTGCCGGGCTCTGCGCCACCTGGATCACGGCCCAGATGATGATGATCAGCCAGATCAGGCCCAACAGGCCACTCACTTCCACGCCCATGACATAACCCTCTGTCGGTTGAATTCAGTATCCATGTGTATCACAACGGATGACCGATTTCACCCTGTATCCATCGGGTTGACACTTCAGCCGTTCAACACGAACTTGCCGATCTCGGCCTCCAGTTCATCCGACAATGCCCTGACCTCATCCAGAACCCGCCGCACTTCATGAACCTGGGACGCACCTTCGCTGGACAGGCTGGCGATCTTTTCCACCGAACGGGCCACGTCATCGGAGGCCTCGGACTGCTGTCGCAGGGCATTGGAGATGTGATCGACGACATCGAGCACGCGATGCGAGCCCGCCTCGATCTCCCGGATCGCATCCCCGGCCCGATTGGCTTCCTCCACGCCGCGTCCCACCTGCTCGACCGTGGACTCCATCTCAGTGACAGCGGACTGGATACCCGACTGCACTTCATTGATCATGCGGGAGATTTCCTGGGTCGATTCAGCGGCGCGCTGGGCCAGACCGCGCACTTCGTCGGCCACGACCGCAAACCCGCGCCCATGCTCGCCGGCCCGGGCCGCTTCGATGGCGGCGTTCAATGCCAGCAGGTTGGTCTGTTCTGAGACCGAGTCGATGACGCTGATGATGCTGGAGATCTCATCGGACTGTCGACTCAACTGGTTGATCCGCCCGGCCGCGTGCTGTACGCGCTCGCTGATCGCCTGCATGGAGGACACGCTGCCGAGAATGATCTCGCTGCCTTCCCGGCTCATGGACTCGGAACTGGAGGAAATATCCCTGGCCTCCTCGGCACTCCGCGTTACCTCGGAGATGCTGACGGTCAGTTCTTCGGTGGTGGCCGCCATGCGTGACGAGAACTCGTTCTGCTCGTCCGACGAGCGCCCCAGATACTGCACGGTGTCACCCAGTTTGCCGCCGGCACCCACCAGACGCTCCGACCCGCCGCGGATGGTGGCCAGCGTCGCCGCCAGGGTCTTGCGCATGCGGTCGAACTCGGTCATGACCCCGGCCACTTCATCGTTGCCGCTGGCGTCGATATGCTGGCTGAAATCACCATCGCCGATGGCATGGGCCACGTCCAGCAGTGTACGGAAACGCCCCTGCATGTCCCGGGCCAGCCAGAGCACGATCAGGACAGCGAGCACCGAGGCCATGGCCGGGCCAAGCAGCAACAAAAGACCCATGCTGCCCAGACTGGCGGTCATGGCCTCGTCACGTTCCAGCCGCAGACGGTCCTCGACGGCAATGAACTCGTCCATGAGGGCTCGCATGTCGGCCATATAGGCGCGGCTTGTGCCTTCATTGGCCAGATCGGATACACGGGTCAGGTCCGGTTCGGCCACGGCCCCCGCCGCCGCGTCGACCTGGCGGCGCAACTCGATGATCGGGTGCACGCCCTCGGTCAGAAACCCCTGATACTGCCGGTCCAGCTCATCCAGCCGACGCACCTGTTCCGGATTGTCCGCCACCAGATCCCGCAACCGGCTCATACGACGCCCGTACGCCCGCACTCCTTCTTCGTAGGGTTGAAGAAAGCGCTCGTCGCCGGTCAGGGCGAAACCCCGCTCGCCACTCTCGATGTCCACCAGCGCCAGCAGCAGGGCATCCGCATCGGCCATGACATCGGCGGTATGCAGACTCTGTGTCGCGGCCTCGTCCACCGTGGTCATCTGCAGCCGTGTCAGCAGGTTCTGGGCGATGAACACGGTAACCACCGCGCCGAACGCGATGATCAGTTTCTGCACGAGGGTAAGACGGTTCAGCATGGGGTTGATCTCCAGTCCTGGCGACCGTGAGGCGGGCGCCGTCAAATCCGGGAAAGCTGCCCGGATTATCGGCTGCCAGGACGGGAGCTTGAGGTCACAGGGTACCGGAGATCTTCAGCGCCACCACCCGACCGGAGGTGGCGCACATGTCCTCGATCTCGGTGATGATGCCGGAGGTGATGCGGCCGTCGAAACGGGTGCGCTGCCGACACTGCACATTGGAAGTCATGCTGCGGGCGTCAAGGCGGAACCGGATGCCGTCGAAGGCGACGACCTCGGCAAAGGCCGTGACATTGGGCTCACCCTCGTAGCGCTCGAGATTGTCGACATCATAGCGCTTCATGTTTCCGTCAAACCGGTTGTTCCAGTTCAGGCCATAGCTGATGTTGCGCGTGGCCATGTCGTGACGGAACCCGAGTTGGAAGCGGCCGCGCTCATAGCGCTCGAACCGGCGATCGATTCCCAGGAAAGGATCGGTGATTTCCGAGTCCTGCACGGTAAGCTGCGAGGTCAGCAGTAGACCGGGCAGGTTGAACCTCGTCATGCGGACACTGCCATTCAGTGTGAACCCGTACATCGGGCCATCCCCGATGTTCCCGGCCACCGAGGTCGGTGTCGGTTGATCCGGTGTGGCATCCATCCGCTCGATCACATCATAGTGCTTCATCCAGAAAAAACGCCCGTCCATCACACCCGCGTCGCCGGGCAGGCGGTACTCGAACCGGAAGTCGTACAGGTGCACCTGTTCCTGGGACAGTTCACTGTTGCCGGCCAGGGTGGCGGCATCATCATCCCGGTCATCACGGGAGGCCACGAAGTCCGAGAAGCTCAGTTGCAACACCACCTTCTGGGCCGAGGCGCGCAGCTGCAGTGCCGGGCTCACGTTGAAGCGCCAGTCCACCTTGGGCTTGAGAAAACCGAAATCCCGCTTCTGGAACACATCACCGCTCTGGGTGATTTCGGATGACTCGTAGAGCAACGTGCTCTCCAGGGACATGCGCGGACTGATCTGCCAGTTGTGGATCAGAAACGGTTCATACCGCACCTCCTCCACCATTGAATCGGCAATGGCCAGGTCGACCGGCGGCAATCCGCCGAAAACCGGCGACGGCTGACCGCCAGCCGAGGCGCTACCCACCCGGAGCGAGGAATCCAGCCCGGTCCAGGCCCGCTCGATGCCCGCCTCGATATCCTGACTGTCCGCGAAACCGGAAGTCCAGGAGGTGCGCACGATCCGCTCCTGTTCAATGGAGCGGCTGTCCACGAACAGGTCCTTCTCCTCCGGTGCACCGCCGACGGCAGCATATCGCTCCCGCACGCCGTCCTGATTGGCGCGATTGACGATGAACAGCAGCTTGAAGCGGTCTCCGTTCATGAAGTCATACTGGTAGTCGCCCCCGATCTCCCAGTTGTCCCGCGAGCCGGGAATGTCTTCCCGCTCCAGCGTCAGTATGGGGGAAGGACCGGTCAGATCCGTGATTTCACGATGTACCACGGTCGGGTCATCATTCTGCCTGTACAGCAGGTTCAGGCGGGTGCTGCTGGAATCGTTGATGGTATATCCGAGGTTGGTGGTCAGGCTGTAATCGGTCTGATCGCGGGTCCGGGTCTCATGGATGCGGTCATTGGGAGAGTAATCTCCCTCTACACTGCTTTCATTGGTGATGCGATGGTCATGGCGGGGCTCGGCGGACAGACTGGACACGGCCGTCAGCGCCGGCCCCTGGTAGTTCCAGGCGAAGCGCCCACCGGGCTGCACATGGTCGTCCTGGTAGTGGTCGGCATTGACTTCCCAGGACAGGGTATGACTGGACAGCGCCTCGGTGAGCACCACGTTCACCACCTGATTGCTGCCCCGCACATCCAGCGTCGCGGAGGTGCCCCGGATGATCTCGAAGTGACTGACCTGATCGGCACTGATCCGGGACAACTGATCGGACGCGGCATTGTCCTTGCCGGCCACGCGCTTGCCGTTGATCAGCAACTGATCACCACCACCGCCACCCAGGCCACGTCCGCCACCGCCGCCACCGAAACCACCGCCGGTGGGTGAAACCAGTCCCGGAATGCGGTTGAGCATATCCTGGGCGGTCACCGGATTGTATTGTGTGAAGTACGCGGCATCGTACACAACGGTGGAATCATCAACATTCTGCTGTGCTTCGACCAGACCGACGGTCAATGGCATGGATAGCAGGGCAGACAGCAACGAAACGGCCGGAAAGGCACGTCGCCGGGGGCGGAAAGCGGATTTCATGGGAGAGAAGCCTTTGTAATTCTTTTGCGGGAAGCGTAAGTTATTCAATTCCCGGTCATTATGCAAGGAGTTCGTCCATGAGAATCGGCTCGCCCGCTGAAACCAAGATTGAAGAATACCGGGTCGGCCTGACGCCGACGGCCGCGACCGACCTGGTGGCGCATGGCCATGAGGTGTTCATCGAATCAGGTGCCGGCAACGGAGCCGGTTTCGATGACGAGTCCTACCGGCGGGCGGGGGCGACCGTGGTCGCGGATGCCGCCTCCGTTTTCGAGGCCGCCGAACTGATCGTCAAGGTCAAGGAACCACAGCCACCGGAAGTCGCCATGCTGCGCCCCGATCACATCCTGTTCACATACCTGCACCTGGCCGCCGACGCGGCATTGACCGAAAGCCTCTGCCATAGCGAAGCCACGTGTATTGCCTATGAAACCGTCACCGATGATGCCGGGCGTCTGCCCCTGCTGATTCCGATGTCGCAGATCGCGGGCCGGCTTTCCGTGCAGGCCGGCGCGGCCCACCTCGAGCGACCGGCGGGCGGACGCGGCATTCTGCTGGGCGGCGCCACCGGCGTGGCCCCGGGCAAGGTCACGGTCATCGGCGGGGGCACTGTCGGTGGGGCCGCCATCCGCATCGCGCTGGGGATGGGCGCTGACGTGTGCGTGCTGGACAAGTCGATGAACCAGCTGGAACGGCTCAGCCAGCGATTCGGCAGCCGTCTGACCACGATCCACGCGTCCGGCGAGAATATCCGCCGTCACGTCATCGAAGCCGACCTGGTGATCGGCGCCGTGCTGGTACCCGGCGCCACGGCCGCCCGCATCATCACGGCCGAAATGGTCCGCGACATGCGGCCCGGCTCGGTCCTGGTCGACGTGGCCGTGGACCAGGGCGGCTGCTGCGAGAACACCCGTCCGACCACGCACAGGGACCCGACATTCGTCGTGGACGGCGTTGTCCACTACTGTGTCGCCAACATGCCGGGCGCGGTGCCAGCCACCGCCTCCGAAGCACTGGGCAATGTCACACTGCCTTTTGTGCTCACCCTCGCGGAGAAGGGACTCGACCGGGCGCTGGAAGAGGACCACCACCTGGCCGCGGGCCTCAATATCCGTGATGGCCACGTGACGCACCCGGCCGTGCGGGACAGCCTCAGAACGCCATGAGGTCGCGCCCGCGCAGGAAGTCCTGACTGTACAGCCCGGGGCCCTTCTGCAGTGACTCGCTGAAGTAGAAATCATCCTCGTAGTCGATTTCCTTCCAGGGATAGCTGTCGACAGGCTCCACACCCTCGTATTCCACCACCAGCATCGAGCCGCCATGTTCCTTGCCGTTGCTGGTCACGTGGTTCTCGATATGGTCGTGCGTCATCCAGATACCGGGATTGTCCATCTCGACAATGACGTCGTAGCGCTCTCCCGGATGCATGCCCACGACATCGGCGTAGTAGGGCTCGGGCAATGGCAGGCCATCCTTGTGCGTCACCAGTACATCGTGACCGTGCAGGTGAAAGGCCACCGGAACGGTCGCCGCGACCAGGCGCAACCGCAACACATCGCCCTCCTTCACCCGCAATGGCTGATTGGTCGGAAAGGAACGCCCATTGATGGAAAAATGGTCGAGCTGGTGCGCCGGCAGGCCGTTTTCACCGTATTCCTGCGCCACACTGGAATCCCAGCCGGAGAACATCAGGATGGCGTCCCTGGTCACCCGCTCCTCGATCGGATCGGGCTCGACCGGATCGACGATCAGGGGGCCCCACATACCACGGAGTCCGACGTGTTCAGCCACATTGACGTGACAGTGGTACCACAGCGTGCCGCTCTTGTCGGCGGTGAACCGGTAGGTATAACTCTCGCCCGGCTCGATGCCCTTCTGAGTGACATCCGGCACCCCGTCCGCCTGCCAGCTGGCGGTCTGGAACATGCCATGCCAGTGGACAGTGTGATTCAGGGTGGTGAAGTTGTGCACCGTCACCTCGACCTCATCGCCCTCGTTGACCCGCATCAACGGTCCGGGAACCTGTCCATTGAATCCCCATACTTTGGCCTTGAAACCCGGGGCGACTCCGATCTCCACTTCCTCGATGGTCATTTCGAACTGGCGCAGGTCGCCGGCAGTGACGCCGGCCGACCATGCCATGAGCCAGCCCAGGGCCAGGCTCCGTATCACTCTTTTCCGCATGTGCTACTCCTCGCAGCAGAGCACCCGAAGGTACTCCACCAGTGCATTGATCCGTGATTCATCCAGATTGCCACCCCAGGGCGGCATCAATACCGACTTGTTGATGGAGACACCCCCCTGCTCGATGACCTTGAACAGTTCTTCATCCGTACGGGCACTCATTTCCTCTCTGTCGATGTGAGAGCGTGGCTGCACGCTCAGATGGGCCGCATTGATGCCGTTGCCATCACCACTGACGCCGTGGCACTGTACACAGTAGGCGGCATACAGCGCCTCACCGTCGGGCGCGGCCCCGGCCGGCACGGCCGGCAGGACATGCAGCAGCGCCAACGCCATGAACCGGTATTTCATGAATCACCTCCAATGGTCCGCAAGTAATGCACCAGCCGGTGCACGGCCGCTTCATTCATGGATGGCACCGGCATCACGGTGGCTTCATCCCAGGCGGCGGGATCGGCAATGAATGACGACATGTAGGCGGGCTGCAGACGCTGCCATGCATCATCCAGACGCGGCCCGGAAACACCGCCCGAGTCCGGAGCATCCTGATGACAGGCATCGCAGCCCTTGAATCGACGGAAATCCATCATCCCCATGCGGCGCGCCACGGTGCCGGGTTCATAGTCATCGGCGTCAATCAACGCCTGGCGCGAGGTCAGCCCCATCAGGTGATCGGCCACCCGACGGGCCTGCTCACCGTCCAGCTCGGGATGCTCGGGCAGTGTGCTCAAGTCCACGATATCGCCCTCCTCCGAACTGACGATCTCCACGGCCGGATAATACCCGGCCGGCCGCAGTCGTTCGGGTTGCTGCAACCACGCAACCAGCCAGTCGCGACGGAACTTGTTGCCCGCGTAGTGCAACGGCGGCGCAATCCGCTCCAGTCTCGAATCGGCACCAGCGGGCGCCCCGGATTCCTTCAGTTGATGACAACTGGCACATTGTTCCCGCACCAGCTCTTCCACCTGCGCGCTGACCGGGCCGGAAACCAGTGGCGCGGTCAGCAGCGTCAGGAGTAGCAGTTTACCTGCCTTCATGGGGATCCTCCTTGTCGGGTCGGAACGGTTCATCGTGGAATCAGACGGTCTCCGCGACCGGCGCCGGGATCGGCGTCGTCATGCGTCATCAGGACACTGATGGCGCCATTCAACGCACGCTTCATGCGGTGATCGACAATGGCGTTATTGGTCGGACGATCCGCCGGCGGAATCAGATCGAGCACCATGCCGTGAGCCGGGGGAATATCGACGGTCTGCAGACCATGGCGCAGATTCTTCGGATGCCCGTTATCCCAGACACGATCCCAGATGCCGGCAATGGGATGCACCGCCGCCGAGTCATTGATGGCCGCGTTGACGTAGAAAATGCGCACCCGCTCGCCCGGCTCCGCTTCCAGGGTCAGCGCCGCATTCGGATCATGCACCGGGTCGTAATGGAACACCTTGCCATTGATCAGCGCTGCCTCCCACCGGTTCCCCGCGGTGATGTCCTCGGCCGATGTACCCGCCTCGAACAGATCTCCCTGCACCAGTACATATTCGCGATCCGGTTCCGGGTAGTCTTCGCTGTAGCCATCCGCCGGATCAACGATGATCACGCCATACATGCCCCGGCCGATATGCTCGGACATGGCCTCACTGCCGCAGTGGTAGATGAACACTCCGGGGTAGTCGGCGCTGAACTCATAGCGGTGAGTCTCTCCGGGAGACACATCCGCGAACTCATCGAGCACATCGACCCGGGCCGCGTGAAAATCCATGGAATGACTGTTGCCGTTGTCCGGGTGATTGTGCATCGTGAACTCGACGGTATCGCCCTGCCTGACCCGTACCAGCGGCCCCGGAATGGTGCCATCGTAGGTCCACATGGAACGGGTCTCCCCCGCATTGTTGATGGCGATGTCCGACTCGCGCACGGTCATCTCCACCTGCACGGTCTCCGCCAGCACATCGGCGGCCATCAGCACACCGCTCAGAAACACCACGCCAGGCATTACTCGGTTCAGCATGTCTTTCTCCCTCTACTGCATCATTGCACCGGTGCTCGGACCGGTCGTCGGGACGCTCATCGCCCGACACCATCCTGATTGCAATACCCGGGCCAGGTTATTACAGGCTTGTCTTTCAACTGGTTAGCGAGATATGATGTCTTATTATCAACGGAGTATTGTTGTCCTATAAACAACAACGTGTTCACTATGACAACCACCGACATTGTTTCCTCGCTGGGCGAGATCGTGGCGGACCTGTCCCGCGACCTGCCCCGCCAGACACGTTTCCAGCGACTGCTTGAAGCCGTGCAGCGCAGCTTTCCCTGTGACGCCATCGCCTTGCTGGAACTGCAGGGTGATGTACTGGTACCCAGGGCCGTACGCGGCCTGGCACCGGATACACTGGGACGACGTTTTGCGCTGGACGAGCAGCCCAGGCTGCAGGCCATCATCCAGAGTCGCGGCATCGTGCGCTTCCCCTCGGATTCGACGTTGCCGGACCCGTATGACGGCCTGGTGGACACACCGGACCATCATCTCTATGTCCACGACTGCATGGGTGCCCCGCTGCATGTGGATGGACGGACCTGGGGTGCCCTGACACTGGACGCACTGCGGAAGGGAACGTTCGACAACGTGGATCCGGCGCTGCTGGAAACCTTCATGGCCGCGGCCACGGCCACCATCCGCGCTGCCGACCTCATCACCGCGCTCAGCACCGATCTGCACCGACACCAGATGGTGCAACAGTCCTGGCTCACCGATGCCGGCGGCAACGACCTGATCGGCGAAAGCGACGTCATGAAGCGACTGCGCCGGGAAGCCGAGGTGGTCGGACAGTCGGACCTGGCCGTACTGATCGAGGGGGAAACGGGCACCGGCAAGGAGCTGGCCGCGCGCTTCATCCATCTGCATTCGGCCCGCTCGGAGCAGCCCATGGTGCAGGTCAATTGCGCCGCCCTGCCCGAGTCCCTGGCGGAAAGCGAGCTGTTCGGTCATGTCGCCGGCTCGTTCTCGGGCGCGACCCGGGACCGGGCGGGCAAGTTCGAACTGGCGGACGACGGCACACTGCTACTGGACGAAGTGGGAGAACTGCCGCTGTCCATTCAGGCCAAGTTGCTCCGGGTACTGCAGAGCGGCGACATCCAGCGGGTCGGCAGCGACGAGGCACACCATGTCAATGTCCGCGTCATCGCCGCCACCAACCGCAATCTGGAAGAGAAGGTCAGGGACGGCTCCTTCCGCGAGGACCTGTATCACCGCCTCAGCGTCTATCCGGTGCGCATGCCGCCATTGCGTGAGCGCGGCAACGACCTGGACCTGCTGGCCGGACATTTCCTGCAGAGCTGCGAGCGCAAGTTCAGTCTGCGTGGTCTGCGACTGGGTGGGGACGCCATGCGCTGGCTGAAACAGTACCAGTGGCCGGGCAATGTCCGGGAGCTGGAACACGCCATTTCCCGGGCCGTGGTCAAGGCACTGGGCGAGGGTTATCCACGGGACCGCATCATCGAACTGACGCCCCGCCATCTGGGGGCCGATCCGATCAGCACCCTGGCATCGGCACCGGTCAGCGCGAAGGAAGCGCCGCAGAACAGCCTGTCCGATGCCATGGAGCAATTCAAGAGAGAGCTGATCATCAACCGACTTCGACAACATGACAATAACCTGTCCGCCACGGCCCGATCACTGAACATGGACAAGGGCAACTTCCATCGGCAACTCAGACGCCTCGGCCTGCGGTAGGAGCGAACCATGAAAGCCACTTCCCAGCCCACACTGACAACACTGTTCAGCCACGGCTTCCGCCCCCTGTTCCTGTTGATGGCCCTGTATGCCGTGATCGGCCCCGTTCACTGGCTGCTGGCCTGGACCGGACTGATCCCGGACGCGGACATCAATGCCTGGTGGCACGGCCATGAAATGGTCATGGGACTGGCCGGGGCGGCCATCGGCGGATTTCTGCTCACCGCCGTGCCCAACTGGACCTCCACCCGACCCGTGCGTGGCCTGGCACTGATTGCTCTCTGCGCCGCCTGGATCGGCGGGCGCTTCCTGCCGGTCACGTCCTGGTCCGCCCTGATCAGCGACGCGACCTACTGGGCCCTGTTATGGGGTCTGATCGCCCTTCCCATCATCCGTACACGCAACCGGAGGAACTACAAGGTATTGCTGGTGGTGGCCATACTGGCAACCGCGGACGTCGCCACCCACATCGCCGCCCTCGCCGACAACACGTGGGTACGACAGGCTGTGTGGACACAACTGTGGCTCGTGGTCGCGCTGGTCAACCTGATCGGCGGTCGCATCATTCCGGCGTTTACCGGAAACTGGCTGCGTCAGGGAAGCACCAGACCGCCATCTCCGCGCGATCTGCCCGCGCCATTCGGGCGCATCGACCTGATCGGGGGCCTGCTGTTGATCGCATTCGCCCTGGCTCTGTTGACGGCACAACCGGACGGACTGACGGCCGTTCTCGGCACCACTGCAACGGCAACACAGCTGCTCCGTCTGTATCGATGGAAACCCGGTCGCACCCTTTCCGAGCCGCTGGTCTGGATGCTGCACCTGGCCTGGGCCTGGCTGGCGGTCGGCACCGGCCTGTGGACGCTGTCCCTGTCCGGCATCGTGCCGGTCTCGGCGGCGGTGCACGCACTGGGCATCGGCGGCATCGCCGGCATGATCCTCAGCGTGGCTTCGCGTGCCACGCTGGGGCACACCGGACGTGCACTGGACAGCCACCCGCTGCTCACCACCGCCACCGTGATGCTGTCGCTGGCCGCCATCAGCCGGATCATCGCCACTTTCCAGCCCCACCCCGCCTGGCTCTGGATCAGTGGCGCACTCTGGTTGTCTGCCTTTGTCGGATGGCTGATCCTGTACGGCCCGATGCTGCTGAAACCGACACCGACGGCGGGAGACTGATTCCGATTGGCGCGACCGATCGAGTATGCTAGCGTTATCGCCTGGGCCGATCAGACACCGGGGAACGGCGTGTCAGGCCAGGAATGACGGGACGACAATGCATAATGATCGTATTCTGATTCTCGACGACGAGCCCCTGACCGGCCAGACCATCCGGAGCATCGCCGAGTTCGCCGGTTTCCACGCCAGGCACACCACGGACCCGGAAGAGTTCTTTGCCCTGGTACGGGACTGGGATCCAGGCCACATCGCCCTGGACCTGATCATGCCGGACATGGATGGCGTGCAGGTCATGATCCGGCTCGCCGAACTGCAATGCCGTGCCAGGATCATCGTGACCAGTGGCGTCGGCACCCGCGTGCTGGATGCCGCGGCCCGCTCCGCCGCCGAGCACGGTCTGCGCATCGCCGGCGTACTGGCCAAGCCATTCTCGCCACCACGGCTGCGCGAACTGTTACTGCATGCGCCGGATGACGCGGACGTATGGGCGAAAGCGCGGACCACCGACCCGCCACCGGCGCGGGAACAGGGCGCGCCTGACACGGGAGACCGCCAGCAACCCGGCATCACCCGGGAGCAGCTCCAGGAGGCACTGGAGAACGATGAACTGTTCGTGGTCTACCAGCCCAAGCTGCACTGCCGTACGGGCATTCTCACGGGCTTTGAGGCACTGGTGCGCTGGCAGAGTCCCCGACTCGGCCTCGTCAACCCGGACCGGTTCATCCCGCTGGCCGAACAGTGCGGGCTGATCGACCGGCTGACGGTCCGGGTGCTGGAAAAATCCCTGGCATGGTTGCAACGCCTGCCGGGGGAGGTCACTGCCGACAACAACGATCAATACCTGTCGCAGCGCATGAAAGTGATCACCCTGTCGCTGAACATCTCGGCCGCCTCCCTCAACAACCTCACCCTGTTCGACCGGATGGATGCTCTCTGCGAGGACTGGGGCATCGAGCGGGAACGGGTGATACTCGAGTTGACCGAAACCAGCGCCATGGAAGACCCGGTCGCCTCCCTGGACATATTGACGCGGCTGCGCATGAGAGGGTATCAGCTTTCCATCGATGATTTCGGCACCGGCTATTCTTCCATGCTGCAACTCGCGCGGCTGCCCTTCTCCGAAATCAAGGTGGACAAGTCCTTTGTCATGACCGCCGCGGAGTCCGAGGAATCCCGTACCGTGATCCGCTCCATCATCGATCTCGGTCATGGTCTGGGCCTGCAGGCCACCGCCGAAGGCATCGAGGACGAAATCACGATGGATTACCTGACCAGCGTCGGTTGCGATCTGGCGCAGGGATATCACATCGCACGCCCGATGTCCGAACGACAGCTGCTGGAGTGGTTGATTGCCCGCAGTCGCAACGACGAGGAATCACGCCTGCGGGTCCTGCACGCCCTGAACCTGCTCGACACGTCGGACGAGGAACGCTTTGACCGCATCACGCGGCTGGCCCGGCGCCTGTTCGGGGTCCGGATCGCCCTGTTCTCGCTGGTGGACGCGGAACGCCAGTGGTTCAAGTCTTCACAGGGCCTGGATGTACGGGAAACGCCAAGGAATGTATCGTTCTGCAGCCACGCCATCGACCAGGACGAGACTCTGGTGGTCCATGATGCGCGCCAGGACGCCCGTTTTTCCGATAACAGCCTGGTCACCGGACCTCCGAGGATCGCATTCTATGCCGGCGCTCCGGTCCGCGCCACCAACGGCAGCAAGCTGGGCACGCTGTGCCTGATCGACAGCACACCCAGAGCCATGTCGACCGATGAAATCCGTTTGCTGGAACACCTGGCACAACTGATCGAGACCGAACTGGCCAACGACAGCAACACTGTAACCGACACATTGACCGGCCTGCTGAATCGCCAGGGATTCGAGCAGCGCGCCAGCCAGTTGCTGCGGATCTGCAACCGGTTCAACCTGACCGCCGACATGCTGTTTTTCGATATCGACCACTTCCGCGACTACAACAGGCAGCATGGCGAACCGGCCGGCGATCGTTTCCTGGCCTCATTCAGCCGCACGCTGCAGGAAACATTCCACCATGCCGACCTGATGACACGCTTCGGCAGTGACGAATTCGTCGTATTGCTGGTCGAGCGCAGCGCCCACGAGGTCGAGGAGCTGCAACAACAGCTTCATCAGCGTTTCTCTACCGCCCTGGAGGCACAGCAGGCACCCCTGGACTATTCCACCGGTCATGCCGTCCTGACCGCGGGCGCGCATCATGATCTCCAGAGGTTGCTGGCCCAGGCCGATCAGGACATGTATGCCGATCGCGCCCGGTCTTCCGCCAGGGAGGAGCGGGATGGTGCGCGGTAGCCGGCGCCAGGGACACCGCCTCCCGGCGTCAGTCGTCCACGGCCAGCGCTTCCAGCGCCTCACCGCTCAGGCGATAACCGATCCATTCATCCTGGGCTACCGCGCCCAGTGATTCATAGAAACGGATGGCCGGCATGTTCCAGTCCAGCACGCTCCACTCGAGCCGGCCAAACCGTTGACTGACGGCCAGCCGCGCCAGGTACTTCAGAATGGCGGTACCGGCACCGGCACCGCGACACTCCGGAGTCACGTAGACATCTTCAAGGTAGATGCCGGGCCGGCCCAGCCAGGTCGAGAAATTATGGAAATACACGGCGAAACCGGCCTCCTGGCCGCCGACACTGCAGATCAGCGCACGGGCGGTGGCCTTTTCACCGAACAACGCGTCGCGTATGTCATCGGCCGTCGCCTTCACCGCATCCGGCGCCTTCTCGTAAACGGCCAACTCGCGGATGAATCGCAGAATCTGGTCGGTATCGGCCGGTACGGCCTCTCTGATGCTCACTTCGCTCACGTAGTCGTGCCCCGATGTCTGTTCATTGCCGTAACGATACCGCTACAGTCTCCGCGCTGCAATCGGGAAACGGTCGGCATTCCGGATCCGATTCCGTTATAGTGCCGGGAACGGATCATCGTGAGAGAAAAAGGTACCCGACATGAAGAAGCTGTTGGTCACGACCACATTCATTGTGCTGCTCGCCGGAGCCGGACTGCTCTATCTGTTTTTCAATATGGACTCGCTGGCCCGCCGCGTCATCGAGACCGCTGGCACACGGGCCATGGGTACCGAGGTGACGGTGGCGGACGTCGACCTGGACATCACCAATGGCAATGCCCGGCTCACGGACTTCCGGGTCGCAAACCCGGAAGGGTTCAGTGATCAGGACATGATGCGATTTGACGTCCTGTACGTGGACATCGAACTGGGCAGCATCGGCTCGGAGATGATCCGGATCAACAGCGTCACCTCCACCAGTCCCTATGTGCTCTACGAACTCCAGGGCACCACGGCCAACCTGGATGTGGTCCGGGAACGTCTGGCTTCCGGCAGACCGGCGGACACCGAGCCACCACCGGAACCGGCGCGGGAACTGGTGCTCTCGATCGGCGAAATTGCCATAGAGGAAATCCGGGGGCGGCTGGCGTCGAATGTTCTCCCCGCCGCGGTCGATGTGGACCTGGGAACGATCACATTGAACGAGATGGAAGGTACACCCACCGACATCGCCATCCAGATCGCCCGGCCATTGCTCAGGCAGCTGTCCAGCAATGCCAGTGCGGCGCTGGCTGCCGCCGCGCCCGGTCTGCTGCAGGACGAACTCACCGAGCGCGCGGAGGAGCTGGGCGACCGTCTCCGGGACGCCCTGAACCGTTGATCGCGCCTGTCCCCGCGCCCGCCCCGACCCGGCTTGATCCGCATTACGCTTGGTGTCATCCTGTACAGGACCGCAAGGACAAGAACCCAGGAGGACGCAGGCTGATGACCCTTTTCCGCTCGTTGTTATCACGATGGCTGCTGGTTGTTGCGCTGCTTCCATTGTCCGGAACCGGAGCCCTGGCACAGGACCCCATCCGCATAGCCTTTATCGACCCGTTGACAGGCACCTTCGCCGCCCAGGGCGAGGGGGGACTGAACCAGCTGCGCTTCGCCGCCGATTATCTGGTCAACGACAGAGGCGGCATTCTCGGCGGCCGGCGGATCGAGATACTCGCTCTCGACAACCAGGCCAGCGCCCAGGAAAGCCAGATCCAGTTGCGCCGCGCCATCAGCCAGGGTGCCCGCTATGTATTCTCCGGCAACGGCTCGGCCGCCGCGGCCGCGCTGAGTTCGGCCATCGAGCGTCACAACCGGCGCAATCCCGACGACAGCGTACTGTACCTGAACCACGCGGCCGTGGATCCGGCCCTGACCCAGCAGGACTGCAATTTCTGGCACTTCCGCTTCGATGCCCATGCCGACATGAAGCTGGACACGCTGACCAGTTTCATTGCCGAGAACCCGGACATCGAAAGCGTCTACATCATCGGTCAGAACTACTCATTCGGCCGGGTGGTCTCGGAGTCGACCGTCGAGTTTCTCAACGAGAAACGGCCCGACATCGAGATCGTCGGCAACGAACTGCACCCCATCGGTCAGGTCCGCGACTTCACGCCGTACGTGACCAAGATCCTGTCCTCGGATGCCGACGCCGTGGTGACGGGCAACTGGGGCGCGGACATGGTCTCATTGGCGCGCAGCCTGATCAGTGCCGGAGCCGACATTCCCATCTACACGTTCTATGCCGCCTATGATGGCATCACGGAAACGCTGGGCGAAGATGGCGTGGATCGCATTTACCTGGTTCACGCGGACCGCAGCAATCACGAACTTACCGAGGAACGACGCCAGTACACCCGGCAGTTCAAGGAGCGCTTCCCGGAGTACGATCTGACCCAGGCGCGCATCGCCAATGCCCTGCGCATGCTGGTGACGGCCATGGAGGAGACCGGCGGCACCGATCCCCTTGACGTCGCCCTGGCCATGGAAGACATGCGCATCCCGTCCATCGGCGGCGAGGAAGTGTGGATGCGCCCCGACGATCACCAGGCCCATCAACCGCTGCACATATCCGTCCACACGGATCAGGACGTGGAATTCGATGCGGACAATTCCGGCTTCGGACTGCGCACCGTTTTCACCACGCCGATGGAGGAAACCATCCAGGACACGCAATGCCGGATGCGCCGCCCGCGTTGATCTCCGGACCGCTGACAGGGATGCACGGCAATGGCTGAGTTGTTGATATTCGCGACGCTGAACGGGCTGGTGACCGGCCTACTGCTGTTCATGCTGGCCAGCGGCCTGACACTGATCTTCAGCATGATGGGCGTGCTCAATTTTGCCCATGCCAGCTTCTACATGCTGGGTGCGTATTTCGCTTTCACCGTCAGTCAGTATCTGGGATTCTGGCCGGCCCTGCTGATTGCTCCGATACTTGTCGGATTGCTGGGCGCCGCCATCGAGCGCTACGGACTGAGACATGTCCATCAGCATGGTCATGTCGCCGAGCTGGTATTCACGTTCGGGCTGGCCTTTGTGATCGAGGAAGCCGTACAGCTGTTCTGGGGGCGGACCACCCGCGACTACCAGGGGCCGGAGTTGCTGGATTTCCCGCTGTTCACCCTGTTCGGGCAGAACTTTCCCGCCTACCAGGCCTTCATGATCCTCATCTCTGTGTCGATCTTCATCGGCCTGTACTACGTACTGACCCGCACCCGTATCGGCATCATCATCCAGGCCGCGATCAGCCACCCGCACACCGTGGCCAGCCTGGGACACAACGTGCCGTTGATCTTCATGGGGGTGTTCGGCGTCGGCACCGGGCTGGCCGGCCTGGCCGGCGTCATCGCCGGTCCGTTCATGACGGTCAATCCCGGCATGGCCCTGGCACTGGGCAGCATCGTGTTCGTGATCGTGGTGATCGGGGGGCTGGGCTCACTGATGGGAGCACTGGTCGCATCACTGCTGATCGGACTGCTGCAGTCCTATGCCGTGGCTTCGGATGCCGGCATGCAGGACCTGCTGAATCTGCTGGGGATCTCCTTCCCGGCGGACCACGTCCTGCGTGATCTGTGGAACATCCGGCTGCCCCAGATCGCCCCGGTACTGCCCTTCCTGCTGCTGGTGCTCGTGCTGATTTTCCGCCCCACCGGCCTGTTCGGCAAGAGGGAAAGCTGATGATGAGCCGCCTGCTGATCTGGGCCGGATTCGCGGTCATACTGCTCGTGCTGCCGCTGGTGTTCAGCTCCGGTCTGGGGCTGTCCATCCTCAACCAGATGACCATCGCCGTGATCTTTGCCCTCAGCTACAACATGTTGCTGGGTCAGGGCGGCATGCTGTCGTTCGGCCACGCCGTGTACTACGGCCTCGGCGGCTTCATCACCATCCACCTGCTCAACATGATCGAGTTCGAGGTCCTGGTCCTGCCGGTGGTACTGGTACCGCTGGCCGGCGGTCTGGGCGGCCTGCTGGTGGCCGTGCTGATCGGCAGTTTCTCCACACGGCGGGCCGGCACCGTGTTCGCCATGATCTCACTGGGCATCGGCGAGCTGTTCGCCGCCAGCTCACTGATCTTCGAATCCTTCTTCGGCGGCGAAGGCGGCATCAGTGGATGGCGCGATGTCGGTCCCACTTTCTTCGGTGTCGACTTCGGCCAACAGATCGAGGTCTACTACCTGGCCGCTTTCTGGGTTTTCGTGGCCACCCTGTTCATGTACCTGTTCACACGCACGCCCGCCGGTCGCATGGCCAACGCCGTGCGGGACAATGCCGAACGCGCTGAATTCATCGGCTACAGCGCGCGCAAGGTGCGTTACATCTCGTTCTGCGCCGCCGGGCTGTTCGCGGGAATCGCCGGCGGGCTGTTCGCCATCAACTACGAGATCGTCACCGAGGAGAATCTGACCCTGGTGACCTCCGGCGAAGTCCTGTTGATGGCCTATATCGGCGGGCTGGGCTTCTTCATCGGCCCCATTGTCGGCGCGGTACTGCTGACCCTGATGGGCTCGGTGGTCAGTGACTGGACCGACATGTGGATGCTGTACCTCGGACTGCTGTTCGTGCTCACCGTGATGTTCCTGCCACGCGGACTCAGTGGACTGATCATGATGCACGGTCCGGCCTGGCGGCTGGGTCGGCTGCGGTTGCTGATCGTACCGTACACGATCACGGCCATTCCGGCGGCCTTCTTCGTGCTGTCCCTGATCGGCCTGATCGAGCTGGCGCACAGCAGTGCGGACACATTCCGTTACCTCGGACTACCATTGGCCGCGGACAGCCTGATCAGCTGGCTACTGCTGGCGGCGGTGGCGGCGACGGCCTGGTTCGGAGTGCGTCGACTGTCCCCGTGGTTGCTGGAGGCCTGGGAGCAGGCCAATGCGCTGCCCGGAACACGTGGCGAGGAGAAGAGCTGATGCCCATTCTGTCATTACAACAGGTCAGCAAACAGTTTGGCGCCACGCCGATCATCCGGGACGTGGATCTGGAGATCGAAGCCGGAGAGCGACATGCCATCATCGGACCCAACGGCGCCGGAAAATCCACGCTGTTTCATCTCATCACCGGCCGCCATCACCTCAGTGGCGGCGCGATCCGCTTCCGTGGAGA
>JBNJGU010000016.1:0-26298 GCA_051747985.1 Pseudomonadota bacterium
CTCGAGGGCAAGGGCGAGATCACCCAGCGCGACCTGGTCAGAAACTCCTTGCGGATGCGTCCGGACCGGATCATTCTGGGGGAGGTCCGCGGGCCGGAAGCCATGGACATGTTGCAGGCCATGAACACGGGCCATGATGGCTCCATGACGACAATCCACGCCAACACGCCCCGCGATGCCCTGACCCGCCTGGAGCACATGATCAGCATGTCCGGCTCGCCCATCCCGGCCAGCGCCATGCGACAGCAGATCGCGGCCGCACTGCATATCCTGATCGACTCCGAACGCCTGATCGACGGGCGGCGTGTCATCAGCAGCATCCAGGAAATCAGTGGCATGGAGGAAAACGTGGTGGAGCTGCAGGAAATTTTCACCTTCGAGAAACGCACGGTCGACCGCGAAGGCAAGGTCATCGGTCGCTTCAAGCCCACCGGTATCCGCCCGAGCCTCACGAACAAGATCGAGTCGTTCGGCATCGAGCTGTCCCGGGATATCTTCGACCCTCACAAGGTCTACGAATGACAGGAGGGACCGCACCATGACGGCATCCGTACTGATCCTTGCCGCACTGTCCATCATCACGGCGCTGGCCGGGTTCTACCTGCTGTACAGCGAATTGCGCGAGGAATCCCACGGTAGCCAGGTGCAGCAACGCCTGCGCCGTCTGTCCGCCACCCCCCACAACCGGGATGAATGGAACCAGCCGAACCTGGCACTCGATGCCGACGCCGACGCACTGGACCGGCTGATGGAGCACCTGCCGCGCCTCAAGGACATGGACCGCTTCCTCGAACAGGCCGGGGTCGGTTACGGCCCGACCACGGCACTGGGGCTGACCGCATTATCCGGCGCCGCTGGCGCAATCGTGGTCAGTCTGGCATTCCGCAGCTTTGCGATACCGGTATTGCTGATCGGAGCCATATTGGGGGCAGCAGTACCGTGGTTGTTGCTCCGACGCCGACGCACCAAGCGTAATCAACTGATGGTGCAACAGCTACCCGACATGATGGATTTTTTCGCCCGCAGCCTGCGCGCGGGTAACCCCTTCGTCAGCTCACTGAAGACCGCCGCCGACGAATTGCAGGACCCCATTGCCCGTGAAATGGGCATCACTTTCGACGAAATGAATTACGGCCTGGAATTCGAGGAGGCGATGCGCAACATGGCCGATCGCGTCAACTCCGAGGAAGTGCGACTGTTCATCACCTCGGTGCTGATCCAGAAGAGTACCGGCGGCAATCTGGCGGAGCTGATGAACCGGTTGTCCGCGCTGCTGCGGGAACGCGAACGCACGCGCGGTGAAATCGAGGTACTGGCCACCGATGTGCGCAGTTCCGCCAAGTTTCTGGTGGCACTGCCTCTGCTGGTGGGATTGCTGTTACAGGTCATGAATCCGGAATATCTGCCGGTGTTGCTGGAAAACGAGACCGGCCGGTTGCTCGTGATGATCCAGCTTGGTCTGATGGCCACCGGTTATCTGATCATGCGCCGCATGATCAATTTCCGGATCTAGGAGACGAGCGAATGAGCGAATGGATGACAGAAAACAGCGCCTTCATTGCCGCCCTTGCCACATTCCTGACCGTGCTGCTGGCGGGAAGTGCCGTGTACCTGTTCACAGCCTCACGGGAGCGTCAGGTCGAACGCCGGCTTGGCGAATTGAAGCAGACAGGTAAAGGATCATCCCACTCCACCACCGGCAGTGACGGCGATTTCATGGTGCGCTGGATGGAACCGGTGGGCGGCATGATCATGCCCGACAGCGACTGGCAGAAGTCCACATTGCAGAGAGCACTTGTGCTGGCAGGGTACCGGCGGCCTTCAGCCATGTATATCCTGCTGGCCAGCAAGCTCATTCTGGCGCTGGCCACCCCGCTGCTGGTGTCGGTGGCCGTCATGAGCCTGGGAAATGGCGCCTTTCTCATGGAAGCAATGGGGCTCGCGCTGGTCGCATTGCTCAGCTTCATCGGCTTCATGCTGCCCGACTACATACTCGCGCGGAAAGCGAGCAAGCGTCGCGAACATTTCACCGAGGCATTCCCCGACGCCCTGGACATGCTGGTGGTCTGCGTGGAAGCCGGACTGGGCCTGGACGCCGCCATCAATCGGGTGGCGCGGGAATTGCGGCTCAGTTATCCCATGCTGGCCCAGGAGCTGGAACTGACCTCGGCCGAGACTCGGGCCGGCAAGGGCCGCGTCGAGGCTCTGCAGGCCATGGCGGACCGCATGGATATTGACCAGGCCAAGTCGCTGGTCAGCCTGCTGATCCAGGCCGAACGTTACGGCACCAGCATCGGCTCGGCGCTGCGCATCTATGCCGAGGAGATGCGGGTCGACCGCATCCAGCGGGCCAAGACCAAGGCCGCCAAGCTGCCGACCCAGCTGCTCGTACCGGTGGTGGTTTTCATATTCCCGGCCCTGTTTCTGGTGGTACTGGGGCCGGCCGTGATCAGCATATTCGACAACCTGCAGGGACTGTGAGGACCACATCATGAAACGCTCATCGATTTCGGACCTGACCCGCACGTCACTGGCGCTTTCCGCCGGCCTGCTGCTCAGTGGCTGCAGCCTGGACCTGGGCCAGTGGTTCGGCGGCAATGCGGCTGCCGAGGACAAAGACACCGTGGTCGCCAGCGGCAGCCTCTATCTGCAGCGGGGCCGTCAGGCCTTCGAACGCGGCGACTACGGGATAGCCATCAGCATGCTGGAGCAGGAACTGGGTCGCAATGACGCATCCGTCGCCGCCCTGAACGGCCTGGGCGCCAGTTACGACCAGCTCGGCCGCCATGATGTGGCCCGCCGGTATTATTTCCGGGCACTGGACCTGGCACCGGATTCGGACATGACCCTGGCCAACCTGGGGTATTCCTATCAGCTCGAGGGTCGGGCCGATGATTCAGTGCGGGTCTATGAACTGGCGCTGAGCGAGGCCCCCGACAACACACTGGCTCTGGCGCAGCTGCCCCGGGTACGTGAGCAGCTGCAACAGCCGGAATCCGACGCCACGGAAGTGGTGCGGATCGACGGCTCCGTGTTTGCCACCGCCGCCAGCTCGGATCTGCTGGCCGAGCGGCCCGCCCTGCTGCAGGTCAGCAATGGCAACGGCGTGCGCGGTATCGCGGGCGCCACGGCCCGGGCCGTGGATACGGACCGGTTCCGCGTCACCGGCCTGGACAACACCCCCGGTTATGATGTGCCACGCACCCGTATCCTGCATCGCCCCCACTTCCGCGATCAGGCCGAAGAGCTGGCTCGTACACTGGACCTGCAGGCGGATCTCCAGGAGACCACGCTGCTGGAGACCGACGTGGATCTGCGGCTGGTGCTGGGTCATGACTTCGCCCGGCGGGTGATCGTGGCCAACGACGAGTTACGACCCCGTCCCGATGCGGCACTGGACGATTCGCTGCGACTGGAAGTGGCCAATGGCAACGGAATCAATGGCATGGCGGCCCGGGTCCGGGAGTACCTGCGCGAGCGGGGCGGCTCGGTGGTCCGGATCAGCAACGCAGAGCATTTCGAGTACGATCACTCGGTGATCTACTACCGCAGTGGCCAGCGTCAGCAGGTCGAAGGGCTTCTGGCCACACTGCCCCTGCGCAATGTGTCCCTGCTCGAATCCGATGAACTGGCTGCCAATGTCGATGTGCGCGTATTGCTGGGTCGAGACTACATCCCGTATGATGCGGGATGATCCGACCATTCCACTCGATGCAGCCGACCGCGATGCGCACGACGCTCCGATGGCAACATGCACTACTGATCGCCTGCCTGACGGTGACCGGCTGTGCCTCGCTACCTTCCGCTGAGTCGCGCCTGGCGGAGCTGCAGCAGGAAGGCAGACAGGCCATCGAATCCGGCGACCGGACCAGCGCGCTGGTGGCACTGCGCCAGGCCCGTGAGCTGGAACCGGACAACCCGGATACCCTGGAACTGCTGCTGAACCTGCACAACCACCTGGGAGATCGCGAAAGCGAGGCCGCCATCGCCCTGCAGCTGCTCGCCGTGAACCCGGACCATCCCCGCGCCCTGACAAGGATGGGACAGCTGGCGCTGCAGCAGGGCAATGAGACGGTGGCGGCCGAGCATTTCCGGCGGGCCACCGAAGTCGACCCGGAACAGTGGGCCGCCTGGAACGGGCTCGGCATCATCGCCGACGCCGATGGTCGCCATACCGATGCACAATCACACTACCACCGCAGTCTGGAGATTCTGCCGGGACACCCCAAGGTATTGGCCAATCTGGGCTGGTCACTGCTGTTGCTCGGCAACCATGCCGAGGCCGAGGAACGACTGCGGGAATCCCTGGAGATCGAACCGGAGTCAGAAATCACCCGGAGCAACCTGGCCTACGCGCTGGCCCTGCAGGGCGACTACGAGGAAGCGGCCGACCACTACCGCGCCCTGTACGACGAGCCCACCACGGCCAACAACCTGGGACAGGCGGCACTGCAACGGGGCGACGTGGATACCGCGCGCAGCTATCTACGGCGGGCGGTCAGGCTGAGCCCCCGCTACTACGAAAAAGCCGCCCGGACACTGGAACAGATCGAATCCGGCGAACGTCAGCCCCCACTGCTCACACTGCCCTGATCCGGGATCACCACCATGCGGGAAACCATCGAGAAACGGACCTTCATCGCCCTGCTGGCGGTGGTCAGCATCGCCTTTCTGTGGCTCATGCGACCATTCTGGGGCACGATCTTCTGGGCCTGTGTCATGACCCTGATCTTCTTCCCGATGCAACGTCAGCTGCGCCAGCGCTGGCCTGAATGGCGCAACACCACTTCCCTGGTCACTCTGCTGATCGGCACACTGATCGTGGTCGTGCCGGCCGTGGCCATCGTGTTCGCCTTCGTCGCGGAAGGCATCAGCGTGTACCAGTCAATCGAGTCCCGGGAAATCGATCCGGAGTCCATGCTCGAACAGATCGGAGCCGCCCTGCCATGGGTTCCCGACCTGCTGCAACGGGTCGGCATCGACACCGGCAACATCCGCGGCTATCTGTCCGACTCCGCTGTCACGGTAAGCCAGTGGCTGGGACAGGAGGCCGTCAGTTTCGGGCGCAACACGGTCGGCTTCACACTGCGCATGGCCCTGATGCTGTACCTGACCTTTTTCCTGCTGCGCGATGGCGACCGCCTGGTGGACTGGATACGACGCGCCGTGCCGCTGGACGCCGAACGCAATCAACTGCTGTTCAGCAAGTTCGTGGAGGTCACCCGCGCCACGGTCAAGGGCAATCTGCTGGTGGCCATCGTGCAGGGCGCGCTGGGCGGGCTGATCTTTCTCATCCTGGGCATCTCGGCCCCCGTGCTCTGGGCCGTAGCCATGGCCTTCCTGTCCCTGATTCCGGCGGTCGGGGCCTCGCTGGTCTGGATCCCCGTGGCCATCTACCTCTACGCCACCGGACAGTGGATCGCGGCCACCGTGCTGATCGCCTACGGCGCGGTGATCATCGGCCTGGCCGACAATGTCCTGCGCCCGATTCTGGTGGGACGGGACACCAAGCTGCCCGACTATATCGTGCTGTTCTCCACGCTGGGCGGTATCGCCCTGGTCGGCATCAATGGTTTCGTGGTCGGGCCACTGATCGCGGCCCTGTTCCTGGCCTTCTGGACCACCTTCGTGCGTGACCTGGCGGCCGACACCGGCTCCTGAGCGCCCCGACCCGGCGCGGGCCTGATTCCGCCCTTCTAAGCCGTCGGCCAATCGCGCTAGAATGGCGCTTTCACCAGCACGGAGGTCGTTTCTTGGAGAATCACCGCATTGCCTTCATCGGCGCCGGCAACATGGCCGACAGTCTGATCCGTGGCCTGCTGGCCAGGGGCGTGGCGCCGGGTAACATCCTTGCCTGCGATCCGGACACGGACAAGCTCCATGCTCTTCGCGACGAGTGTGGCATCGTGCCCTGCGAGATGGCGGAAGCCGCCGAGCAGGCCGACGTCATCGTGCTCGCCGTCAAGCCCCAGGTCATGGCCGGCGTCTGCAGACAACTGGCGGCCAGCCTGCCGGCGGCCGATGCATCGGATGCCGTATTCGTCTCCATCGCCGCCGGCATCCCCCTGTCCGCGCTGGAACAGTGGCTGGGCTCACAGCGGGCCATCGTGCGTACCATGCCCAACACGCCGTCCCTGGTCGGCGAGGGCGCCACCGCGCTGATCGCCAACGACACCACCGGACAGGTGCAGCGCGAGCTGGCAACACAGCTGATGCAGGCGGTCGGCATCACCGCCTGGGTCGTGCAGGAAGACGACATCGACATCATCACCGCGCTGTCGGGCAGTGGGCCGGCCTACTGTTTCCTGATGATGGAAGCCATGACAGCCGCCGCCACGGACATGGGACTGGACGAAGAGACCGCGCGCCGCTTTGCCATCCAGACCGCCCTCGGTGCCGGTCGGCTCGCTGCCAGCGGCGACACCCCGCCGGACGAGCTGCGCCGCCGCGTCACCTCGCCGGGCGGCACCACTGAACAGGCGCTGCGCTCGTTCTCCGATGACCATTTCGCCAGCGTGGTGAAGCGTGCCATGCAGGCGGCCCGGCAGCGCTCCGCGGAACTGGCCGATCAGGCTGACTGAACACAGGCAAGAGGAATCACATGGGCACCATCAACGAAGTCGGAATTCTGCTGGTCAACACCCTCGGTACCCTGTACCTGATGGCCATCCTGCTGCGCTTCATGCTGCAGATCGCCAAAGCGGACTTCTACAACCCGATCACGCAGATCGTGGTCCGCTTCACCGAACCGGGCGTGGGGCTGTTCCGCCGTTTCATCCCGGGCATCCGGGGCATCGATCTGTCCTCGCTGGTCTACGCGATGGTGGTGCAGATGGCGGCCATGGCGGCGCTGGTATTCCTCAATGGACTGCAGATGCCGGGCCTCGGGCTGATCCTGACCTGGTCCCTGGTGGGGCTGCTGTCCTTTGTGCTCAACATCTATTTCTGGGCCATCATCATTTCCATCGTCGCCAGCTTTCTGGCGCCGTTCAGTGACCATCCCGCCCTGGTGCTGGTGCGCCAGCTGAGCGAGCCGGTGATGGCGCCGTTCCGCAAAATCCTTCCGCCCATGGGTGGTCTGGACCTGTCGCCGATCTTCGTCTTCCTGGCACTGCAGATCATCCGGGTGGTGATCATCATGCCGGTGGGCGTCAATCCCCAATACGTGCTGGGCATCTGATGGAACGCGACGGCGATGATGTCATCCTGCGGTGCCGGGTGCAGCCACGGGCCAGTCGCGACGGGTTTGCCGGTTTCATGGACGGGGCCGTGCGCATCCGCATCACGGCGCCCCCGGTTGACGGCAAGGCCAACGCGCATCTGATAGACTTCCTCGCCGGGCAGTTCGGCGTGCCAAAGCGACGGATCCGTATACTGCAGGGCGAAACCGGCCGGCAGAAGCGGATCCGCATCGAGGCACCCACCCGGATTCCCGAATCATTGCAGGACACAACGGAACACTGAACAGAACGATGCCAGACCAGATACCGGAAGATTCCGTCGGCCTCGTCAAGCCACGGCTGTACCACTTTGATGAACCGCTGCCGCTGCGGAGCGGCAAGGTGTTGTCCGCCTATGACCTGATGGTGGAGACCTATGGCACGCTGAACCCGCGGCGCAACAATGCCATCCTGATCTGTCACGCGCTCAGCGGCGACCATCACGCGGCCGGCTACCACAGCCCGGAGGATCGAAAGCCCGGCTGGTGGGAAAACTGCATCGGGCCGGGCAAGCCGATCGACACCAACCATTTCTTCGTCGTGGCCCTGAACAACCTGGGCGGCTGCGGCGGCAGCACCGGCCCCACCTCGATCAATCCGGAGACCGGTACCTGGTACGGCCCCGACTTTCCGGTGGTGACAGTCCGCGACTGGGTGCATTCCCAGGCAAGGCTGGCCGATCGCCTGGGCATCGATCAGTGGGCAGCCGTGGTGGGCGGCAGTCTGGGCGGCATGCAGGTCATGCGCTGGTCCATAAGCTACCCGCAACGGGTGCGACATGCCATCATGCTGGCGGCGGCCCCCAAGCTGTCGGCGCAGAACATCGCCTTCAACGAGGTGGCCCGGCAGTCGATCACGGCCGACCCGGACTTTCATGAGGGGCGTTACCGCGACCACGGCACCACGCCCAAACGCGGCGTCATGCTGGCGCGGATGGTGGGACACATCACCTACCTGTCCGACAGCGCCATGCGCGAGAAATTCGGGCGCGCCTCGGACCAGCTGAAGAGTTCGCTGAACCTGGGCCGCGACCTGCGTACCGGCCGACTCAGCTTCGGCCTGGATGTGGACTTCCAGGTGGAAAGCTACCTGCACTACCAGGGCGAGCGCTTCTCGGAGAGCTTCGATGCCAACACCTATCTGCTGATGACCAAGGCGCTGGACTATTTCGATCCCAGCGTGGATTACGACGGCGACCTCAGCAAGGCCTTCGAGCACAGCGACTGCCGTTTTCTGGTCATGTCCTTCAGCACCGACTGGCGCTTCCCGCCCGAACGCAGCCGCGAGATCGTCGATGCGCTGATCAAGGCCCGCAAACCGGTCAGCTATCTGGAGATCGAGGCCGATCAGGGCCACGATGCGTTCCTGTTGCCGGTGCCGCGTTACTTCAACGCATTCCGGACCTATCTGCAGCAGGTCCACCGGGAGAACGAACGCGATGCGGCCTGATCTGGAAATCATCAGCAACTGGATCGAACCGGACAGCCGGGTGCTGGATCTGGGCTGCGGCGACGGGCGCCTGCTGGCACAGCTGCGGCAGGATAAACAGGTGCGGGACACCGGTCTCGAGATCGATCCGGCCAATATCGAAAGCTGCCTGGAGAAAGGGGTCAATGTCATCGAGCAGGACCTGAACCAGGGTCTGCATAACTTCCAGGATGCCAGTTTTGACACCGTACTGCTGACGCAGACGCTGCAGGCCGTGCGCTACCCGGACGTGGTGGTGGAGGAGATGCTGCGCATCGGCCGTCGCGGCATCGTCACATTCCCGAATTTCGGCAACTGGCGCAGCCGTGGTTATCTGGGCTTCCGCGGGCGCATGCCGGTGTCCCACTACATGCCCTACGAGTGGTACAACACGCCGAACATCCATTTCTGTACGGTGCGCGATTTCGATGTATTCTGCCGCGAGCGCGAAATCCGGGTGCTCGAACGTCTCGTGGTCGATTTCAGGCACAAGGGCAGCCACCTGATCCGGCGCTTCCCCAACCTGCTGGGCGAAATCGCCATCTACCACCTCACCCGCTGACCGAGGAACAGACATCGTATGCAACGTCATGATCCCGACCGATCGCAGCCCGTCGTCCTCGCCAGCGGCAACGCCGGCAAGCTCAGGGAAATGCAGCAGATGCTGGGCGACACCCGGGTTGAGCTGGTCAGCCAGCGTGATCTGGGGCTGGATTCCGCCGAAGAGACCGGCCTGACCTTCGTCGAGAACGCCCTGCTCAAGGCGCGACACGCCAGTCGTGCCAGCGGCCTGCCCGCTCTGGCCGATGACTCGGGGCTGGCCGTGGATGCGCTGCGGGGTGCCCCCGGGATTTATTCGGCCCGCTACGCCGGGGCTGATGGCGACGATGCGACCAACAACAGCAAGCTGCTGGAAGCGATGCTGGACGTGCCCGAGGCGCTGCGCACGGCGCGTTTCATCTGCGTGATCGTCTACCTGCGGCACGCGGAGGACCCCGTGCCCGTGATCTGCGAGGGCATCTGGCGCGGCGCCATCCGGCATGCCCCGGCGGGCGAGAACGGTTTCGGCTACGACCCGCTGTTCCAGGTGCCCGAATCGGGTTGCAGCAGCGCGGAACTTCCCGCCGACGAGAAGAACCGGCTCAGCCACCGCGGACAGGCCCTGCGGGCTCTGCTGCAGCGCTGGCCCGACACCGGCCTGGTAGGACCGTGAGCACGCCAGCCCTGCAGCTGCCACCACTCAGCCTGTATGTCCATGTCCCCTGGTGCGTTCGCAAATGTCCCTATTGTGACTTCAATTCCCATGAGGCGGACGGGGAACTGCCGCAAGAGGACTACATCCGGGCGCTGATCGAGGATCTGGAGCAGGATCTGACGCTGGTCCAGGGTCGCGAACTGCACAGCATCTTCATCGGCGGTGGCACCCCAAGCCTGATCGAGGGTCGCCACTACGCCGGCCTGCTGGCTGCCATCGAGCGGCGCATTCCCTTCAGTCGCGATATCGAGATCACCCTGGAGGCCAACCCGGGCACCATCGAGTATGGCCGCTTCGCCGACTTCCGCCGGGCCGGCATCAACCGCCTTTCCATCGGTGCCCAGAGCTTCGATGATCAACAGCTGCGGACGCTGGGGCGCATCCACGACAGCAACGAGGTCCGCCGCGCGGCCGAGGAGGCGGTTCGGGCCGGTTTCGACAATTTCAACATCGACCTGATGTACGCCCTGCCCGCGCAGACGGCCGAGGCCGCCTGCAACGACCTGCACCAGGCACTGGCGCTGGGCCCCTCACACCTGTCCTGGTACCAGCTCACCATCGAACCCAACACCGCCTTCTACAAACGCCCGCCGGAAGCACTGCCCGAGGACACCGTGATCGGCATTCAAAAAGCGGGACAGTCCCTCTTTTCCCGTGCCGGTTTCGGGCGCTACGAGGTATCGGCTTTTGCGCGGACCGGGCGGGAATCGCGGCACAACCTGAACTACTGGTCCTTCGGTGACTATCTGGGGATTGGCGCCGGTGCGCACGGCAAGATCACGCTGCCCGACGAGGATCGCATCATCCGCACCCGCAAGCGCCGCCAACCGGACCATTATCTGGCTGCGTCATTGTCCCGCTCCGCCGGACGCGATCCGGTGCCCCGCGACCAGCGGTCACTGGAATTCCTGATGAATGCGCTGCGACTGACCGGCAGGGGATTCACCGCCACGCAGTTCGAGACCCGCACCGGGCTGCCTTTCAGCACCGTGGAAAAGCGGGTAGAATCGATGGTGTCTCACGGCCTGATGCACCATGACGCTGACGGGTACCGGACCACACCACGTGGACTGCAGCTGCTGGATTCGGTGCTGGAGACCTTTCTCTGACCGGCATTACAGGAGCGGCGATTCATGAGCGAGGAAAGCCTGGAGAAACGTCACTGCGAACCCTGCCGACTGGGTGGCCGCCCCCTGTCCGAGGACGAGTCCAACCGCCTGCTGCCCCAGACGCCCCGCTGGCAGAAGACCCTCAACGAGGAAAAGATCGAGCAGCTGCGCCGGGTATTCCACTTTCGTGACTTCAGGAGTGCATTCCGTTTCGCCTACAAGGTCGCGGCCCTGGCCGAGCGCGAGAACCACCACCCGGCCCTGCTGGTCGAGTGGGGACAGGTCACCGTGACCTGGTGGACGCACAAGATCGGGGGACTGCACGAGAACGACTTCATCATGGCGGCCAAGACCGACAGGGTTGCCGACGTATCGAATCAGACCGACCCTTGACACCGACAACCGAGCCACCGCCAATGTCTCTGCTACAGCATTTCGACACGCTACTGCGCCTGCCCAGCATCAGCTCCACACAATCCGCGCTGGACATGAGCAATCTGCCGGTCATCGACTATCTGGCCGAACAGTTCGAATCGCTGGGATTCCAGTGCGAAACCGTGCCGAGTCCGACCGACAGCCAGGAAAACAAGGCCAACCTGATCGCCACACTGGGTAGTGGTCCCGGGGGACTGGTGCTGGCCGGACACACCGACACCGTGCCCATGGATGAGGATCTGTGGCAGATGCCACCACTGCAGCTGACAGAAAGGGACAACCGGCTTTACGGCCTGGGCAGCACCGACATGAAAGGCTTCTTCGCCCTGATACTGGAAGCCATCGAGTCCGGCCAGCTGCATCAGCAGGCCATGCGGCAGCCGCTGATCATACTCGCCACCGCCGACGAAGAGACCTCCATGCACGGCGCCCGCAGGCTGGCCGAACTGGGGCGACCCAAAGCCCGCTACGCGGTCATCGGCGAGCCCACCGGCCTGCGACCGGTGCGCGCTCACAAGGGCATGATGATGGAAGCCATCCGACTGCATGGCCGCAGTGGCCACTCCTCGGACCCCTCCCTGGGCCGCAATGCCATGGAGGCCATGCATGAGGCCATCACGGGACTGCTGGCCCTGCGCGGCGAGCTGCAGCGCCATCACCAGGACCCGTTGTTCGACATCGACGTGCCGACCATGAACCTCGGTTGCATCCACGGCGGCGACAACCCCAACCGGATCTGTGGTCACTGTGACCTGGAGTTTGATCTCCGCCTGATTCCGGGCATGGACCCCGATGCCGTTCGCGACCTGATCCGCGCCCGCGTGGCACCGGTGGCGGAACGCCATGAAGTCGGGTTCGAACTGGTGTCGCTGTTCCCCGGGGTCGCTCCGTTCCATACGGCCGCCGACGGCGATCTGGTCCGTACCGCCGAACGCCTGACCGGCCACTGTGCCGAAAGTGTGGCATTCGGTACAGAAGCCCCCCTGCTGCAACAGCTCGGCATGGAGACCATCGTCCTCGGCCCGGGCGACATCGATCAGGCGCACCAGCCCGACGAGTACCTGGCGCTGGACCGCGTCCGCCCCTGTGTGGACCTGCTACAGCGACTGATCGGCCATTACTGTCTGACACCCGGCGCCGCTCAGGCACAAGACCGGCCAGCAGACAGTTCAAATGGCGGCTGAAACCGCCTATAGTACGCGCATGGATGATCTGCAGGCCTACATCGAGTGGTTTCGACACTCTTCCAGCTACATCAACGCACACCGCAGGAAGGTGTTTGTGCTGCTGTTGCCGGGGGAAGCGCTCGAGCACCAGAATTTCAGCAATATCGTGCACGACATCACGCTGCTGCACAGCCTGGGTGTCCGCCTGGTGCTGGTGCAGGGCGCACGACCACAGATCGACGCCGCATTGACGGCCGCCGGCCTGGAGCCCCGCTACCACGACGGCCTGCGGATCACGGGCGCTGAAGAACTGCAGTTCGTGAAACAGACGGTGGGCAGCCTGTCCATCGACCTGGATGCGCAGTTCTCCATGGGACTGGCCAACTCGCCCATGCACGGCGCCGACATCCGCACCAGTCGCGGCAACTACATCACCGCGCGCCCCCTGGGCGTCATCGACGGCGTGGACTTCGCGCTGACCGGCGTGGTGCGCAAGGTCGATGCCGATGGCATCCGCGAGCACCTGGACGAACGCAGCATCGTGCTGATCAACAACGTCGGCTACTCGCCCACCGGTGAGGTATTCAACCTCTCCGCCGAGGACGTGGCCACGGAAGTGGCCGTGGCCCTGAAGGCCGACAAGCTGATTCTGTTCGTACCCGGCAGTGGTGTCTGCAATCCGGTCGGCGAGCGCCAGAGCACCCTGAACCCGGTGGCCGCCGAAGCCCTGATGAAAGAGCTCCGCATGACCGATCACCAGACCGCCGAGGCCCTGCGGGCGGCCGTGGCGGCCTGTCGCAAGCAGATCCAGCGCTGTCAGCTGATCAGCTACGCACGCAACGGCGCCCTGCTGGAGGAACTCTTCACCCGCGAGGGCAGCGGCACGCTCGTCAGCAATGAACGCTTCGAGGAACTTCGACAGGCGACCATCGATGATGTTGGCGGCATTCTGGAGCTGATCAAGCCACTGGAGGAACGCGGCGTACTGGTGCGACGCTCCCGGGATCTGCTGGAAGCGGAAATCGATTTCTTCAAGGTCATCGAGCGCGACGGCATGATCATCGCCTGCGCCGCCATCTATCCGCTGGACGAGACCTGCGGCGAAATCGCCTGCATCGCGATTCATCGTGACTACCAGGACAACGGGCGCGGCGAACACCTGATGCGGGCGCTGGAAGTGGAAGCCCTCAGGCTGGGGTTGTCCGAGGTCATCGTACTGACCACGCAGACGGCGCACTGGTTCCGGGAGCGGGGGTTCGTACCGATGGAGGTAAGCGAATTGCCCGTTGCCAGACAGCAGATGTACAACTTTCAGCGCAATTCCAAGGCATTCCGCAAGGCGCTCAAAACCGACAGGTGATCCGCCTCCGGGCCCCGTCACTCTCGTTCTCTGTCCACGCCTCCTCCCTCTCTCGCCAACAGGCGCGATTCCCGATTCTGCGCTATAACCTCTATGCATGGCAGCGTCATGCGGCAATTCATCAGGTGCTCAAGGAGGATGTCATGAGAGAACTGACAACGGCGGAGATCAGCATGGTGAGTGGTGGAAATCTGCCCGTAAGCGGAGAAGCAGCCATGGTAGGCGGCGCCGTTGCGGGTGCTGCCAATCAGGCAATGAGAGGAGCCCGTATAGGAGCCATACTCGGTCCCAAGGGTGCGATGGCAGGGGCCATCATCGGCGGATTATCCTGGGGAGTCACCAATGCGTATACGCAATTCAGGGAAAGTTGATGCGCGACTATTTATCAACTGCATTGGCTAGCCTGATTACCGTTGGCCTGCTATCCGTCGCTGCAAATTTCGGGTACGAAAAAGAGGCAACAGCACTGCTCGTGTTGGTAGGTCTGCCGCTGGCATTTCTTGTCAGGTACCTGCGGTTTGGAAGAAATCGCAAAGATGACAATGGACCAGAGTAGTCGAAGCCGAAAGCAACCGGAGACGCAACCAAGGAGCCAAACAGGGGCTGACCCGGATCGGGAGCCCCTGTTGTCCTACTTCACCACCCGACGGCCTGTCCGTCTTTCCGGTGGTCTGAACCGGCCCGGTAGACGCCGTTTACCGGCGTTTCGTGGTCATCCAGCATCGGCACTGGCAGGTCCGGGTCCGGAGTGAACAGTATGGCGTTGTAGCCGCCGACCGAGCCGCCGTCGACCGCGCGCACGTCGTGGCCCTTGTTGCGCAGCGCCTGACCGACCAGATTGTAGAGCTCGTGTTCCAGGGCGAGCTCGTTGCGATTCTGGTTATGCGTGAACCGCGCCACATCGGTACTCATCTGGACGTTCATCCCCAGGTCGATCATGTTGACCATGTGCTGGGCATGCGTCTCCGGCTGGACACTGCCACCCATGTTGCCGAAGGACATCAGGGGCTGCCCGTCCTGCGTCACAAAACCGGCGATGATGGTATGGAACGGGCGCTTGCGCGGCGCCACGATGTTGGGGTGGCCTTCCTCCAGGGTGAAACCCACACCGCGATTCTGCAGGATGAAGCCGTACTCCGGGACCGTCGCGCCACTACCGTAAACGGAGAACACGCTGTGCACGAGCGATACCATGTTGCCCCAGCGGTCCGCCGTGCTCAGGTAGATCGTACCCCTGTCGATCCCTCCCGTGGTGGACGGCGGCGTCGCACGGTCCATGTCGATACGGGCACACTGTTCGCCGGCATACTCCTTTGACAGCAGCCGGTCCACGGGCACGTCGACAAAGTCCGGATCGGCGTTATAGGCCAGCAGGTCCGAATAGGCGATCTTCTTGGCCTCGACCATGAAATGCCAGTAGTCGGGATGCGTGGGGCCCAGTTCCGCCAGGCTCAGATCATGTTCCGGTGCACAGACCTCAAGAAGGTTGAGCATACCCAATGCCGCGAAACCCTGCCCCGGCGGCGGCAGCTGATGGACATCATATCCATGGTATTCGGTGGAAATGGGTTCGACCCACTCGGCCTCGAACTCGGCCAGATCCTCTTTCGTCATCACGCCACCCGAAGAAGTGATCTTCTCCACGATGGCATCCGCAATGTCTCCCTCGTAGAAGGCGTCCGCTCCTTCTTCCTGGATCAGACGCAGCGCTGACGCCAGGCCCGGATTGCGGATCACGTCATACAACGCCGGCGGCTCGCCATCCACCAGGAAAGTATCGATGGTATCCTCGTCACTGCGGATGCGCTCCAGTGAGTTCATCAGGTCCGCGTGGCGGCGCTCGGTCAGGGCCCAGCCCTGTTCGGCTGTACTCGCAGCGGGCTCCAGTGTTTCCTCGAATCCCATGGTGCCGAAACGTTCCAGCATCGCCTCGTATCCCGCCACGGCACCCGGTACCGTCGTTCCATTGACCCCGGCGAAGGGAACACGATCCACTCCCAGCGTGTCCCGGAAGTACTCCGGCGTCCACGCTTCCGGTGCCCAGCCGGCCGCGTTGAGCGCATACAGCCTCTGTTCGCTGGCCACCCAGACCAGGGCAAACAGGTCCCCGGCAAGACTGGTATCGTTCGGTGAGGTCACATCCAGCATGGCGCTGGCGGCCACTGCCGCGTCGATGGCATTGCCTCCGCGGCGCAGGATATCCAACCCGGCCTGGGAGGCCAACTGATCGCTGGTGGCCACGACCCCGTTCCGGGCCACGACCTCGGACCGGCCCTGGGCCAGCCATCCCTGCGCGCGCGAACCCGGCACGGCGACCGTCGCCGCGGCAGGCTGCGGAAGTTGCCCGGTCGGTATACCAAAAGCGTTCGGAGACTGCGCCGCCGCGATCGAGGAATACCCCAGCAGGGAAACCAGAGATACATGCAATAGACAGGATCGTACAGGTTCGCTAGATATTTTCATTATTGGTACCCAGATTCAAAGTTGGTAACGTTATTGCCTGCTTTTCATCAACCCCCTGTTCCTTCCGGGTGACAGTACTACCTGATATTGTCAGCCAGCACCACTATAGCCTGACATAATCTCATGCTGCTTTCATCGATTCCCCGGGTCTCGTGTTCTTGACCGGCACATGCACCCGATTGGCGCAGCCACCGGAATATTGCACCAGCCAGTGGCAGCCGGCAGCATCTGTATCCCTGATTTTTGATGCACTTCCTTTTCAGCGGTTGCCTGACCTCAGGTTCTGCAATCATCGTGCCAGCGAACATTCGGAGCCCCGGCTCACAATCGCTCGAGCACCACAAAACTGTAGTCGTACGGATTGGGCCCCGATGCCGGGAAATCCTCCCGCCCCAGCTCATGCCAGCGCTCGATGTCGAATTCCGGGAAGAACGCATCGCCCTCGACCTCGGCGTGCACCTGGGTCAGATACAGCCGGTCCGCCCGGGGCAATGCCTGCCGGTAGATCTCCGCGCCCCCCATCACCACCGCTTCCTCGCCGCCGTTGATATAGGCGATGTTCTCGGCCATCGTGATGGCCTCGTCCAGAGTATGCACGACCTTTGCCCCTTCGGCCTCGAAACCGGTGTTGCGACTGACGATGATGTTGGTGCGGCCGGGCAACGGACGTCCGATGGACTCCCAGGTCCGGCGACCCATGATGATGGGCTTTCCCATGGTGACCCGTTTGAAGTACTTGAGGTCTTCCGGAAGATACCAGGGCAGTGCATTGTTACGGCCGATCACGCGGTTACGCGACATGGCCCAGATCAGTGCCAGTCTCATACAGCCACCGGTGCCTTGATGTGGGGGTGGGGATCATAACCGCTGATCTCGAAGTCCTCGTAGCGGTAGTCGAATATCGATGTCGGCCGCCGGGCGATGGTCAGCCGCGGTAGTGGCCGGGGCGCGCGCGTCAGCTGCTCGCGGGCCTGCTCCAGGTGATTGCTGTACAGATGCGTGTCACCGCCGGTCCAGATGAACTCGCCAACCTCCAGATCGCATTGCTGGGCCACCATGTGGGTCAGCAATGCATAAGACGCAATATTGAACGGAACACCCAGAAAGGTGTCGGCCGAGCGCTGGTACAGCTGGCATGACAGTCGCCCTTCAGCGACAAAGAACTGGAACAGACAATGACAGGGCGGCAATGCCATCTGCTCCGTGTAGGCCGGGTTGTAGGCAACCACCATCAGACGGCGTGAGTTCGGGTTGGTCCGGATCTGCTCGATCAGGCGCGAGATCTGGTCCACCGACTGCCCGTCCGGCCCGGGCCAGCTACGCCACTGAAAGCCGTAGACCGGCCCCAGATCTCCATGCTGGTCGGCCCATGCATCCCAGATCGACACACCATTTTCCTTCAGATAGCGGATATTTGTGTCACCACTTAGAAACCACAACAGCTCATGGACGATGGAGCGGATGTGCAGCTTCTTGGTGGTCACCAGAGGAAACCCCTCACTCAGGTCGAAGCGCATCTGGTGACCGAATACCGCCATGGTGCCGGTGCCGGTGCGGTCATCACGGACCACGCCTTCATCCAGTATGCGTTGCATCAGATCCAGGTACTGTTTCATGACTTCCCTCTCATGATCGTGCCGGAACACCGGCCATCTCGATGGGTGCATGTCCGCCGGGGCGATAAGCCATGTATAACAGGATGCCGCCGGCCACAATCATGGGCAGTGACAACACCTGACCCATGGTCATCCAGTCCAGCGCCACATAGCCAATCCAGTTATCCGGTTCACGGAAAAACTCGACGAAAAAACGCTGCGCGCCATAGACCGCGGCGAACAGGCCCGCCACCGCGTACCGTGGCCTTGGCCGGGACGAGAACCACCAGACCACGGCAAACAGCAGACCGCCTTCCAACGCTGCCTGGTAGAGCTGGGAGGGATGACGGGCCAGGTCATCCACATGCGGAAACACCATGCCCCACGGCATGTCGGTCGGACGCCCCCAGAGTTCTCCGCCGATGAAATTGCCGATCCGCCCGGCTCCCAGGCCGAACGGGGCCATCGGTGCCACGAAGTCCAGTACCTGGAACCAGTCCCTTCCCAGCCGACGCGCGTACCAGAAAAACGCGGCCATGGCGCCCAGAAAACCGCCATGAAAAGACATGCCGCCTTCCCAGACCCGGAAAAGCCATAGCGGATCAGCCAGGAACTGGTCGAAATTGTAGAAGAACACGGATCCGAATCGTCCCCCGATGACGGCACCGATGGCACCATAGAACACCAGGTCCGAGATCTGCTCATCGGACCAGGATCCAGGCACTGCGCGGGCGCGGCGTCGCGCCAGCCACCAGGCTCCGGCGAAAGCCACGATATACATGATGCCGTACCAGTGAATGGCCACCGGGCCGAGCGAAATGGCTACAGGATCGATCTGCGGATAGGTCAGCATGAAGGTTTTTCCATCGGGTCAGTTGTGCCGCGAGGAACGCAACAGGCGATCCACACCGGCATTATACAGCGCCATGTCCACCGAGCTGCGGATCATCTGCGCGTCATCCATCTGCATGACCTGCTCCAGCAGTTCCCGCGCACCGCTCATGGTGACGGAGCGCACCACCGCCTTCACCTTCAGCAGACTGGAGGCGTTCATCGAGAGAATATCGAAGCCCATAGCCACCAACAGCACGGCAGCCCCGGGGTCACCGGCCATCTCGCCGCAGATACTGACCGTCTTGCCTTCGGCATGCGATTCATCCACCACGTGCTGCAGAGCCTTGAGCACGGCCGGATGAAACGAACTGTACAGACTGGCCACACGGGGGTTATTGCGATCGACGGCCAGCAGGTACTGGGTCAGGTCATTGCTGCCCACCGAGACGAAATCGACCAGGGTGGCGAGCGTGCGCGCCTGGTAGACCGCCGCCGGCACCTCGATCATGACGCCGATCGGGGGCATTTTCACATCCAGGCCTTCATCCTGCAGTTCCCGCCAGGCACGGCGGATGATCTGACAGGCGCTGGTCACCTCCTGCACAGAGGAAATCATCGGCAACATGATCTGCAGATTATTCAGTCCCTCGCTGGCGCGAATCATGGCGCGGGCCTGCGCAATGAAAATCTCCGGATGGTCCAGTGTCACACGTATACCGCGCCAACCCAGGAACGGGTTGGCCTCTTCAATGGGGAAATACGGCAGAGACTTGTCACCGCCGATATCCAGTGTGCGCATGGTCACCATCTTGGGCGCAAAGGCTTTCAGCTGGTCATGGTAGATACGCGCCTGTTCCTGCTCACTGGGGAAGCGCTCACTGAGCAGGAACGGGACTTCCGTGCGGAACAGACCGATTCCCTCGGCACCGTGATCCAGCGAGCGCACCACATCGGTCATCAGTCCGGTATTGACCCATAGACTGACCCGGTGATCATCCAGCGTCATGCAGGGCTTGTTGACCAGCCCACCCAGGCCTTTCACCAGTTGCTCTTCTTCCTTGATGATCTCCTGATAACGCTCCAGCAGTTCGGTGGACGGATTGCTGTAGACGATGCCGTTATAGCCGTCCACAATGATCTGACGGCCATCGAGCTTCCGGTAGGGCAGATCCACCACCCCCATGGCGGTGGGAATGCCCATGGTCCGGGCCAGGATCGCCACGTGCGAATTGCCCGAGCCCTTGACCGAGACCATGCCGCGCAGCCGCTCGCGAGGCACCTCCATCAGCATGGCCGGCACCAGTTCCTCGCCCACCAGAATGGCATCTTCCGGGTACTCGGTCGGGGTGACATCACGGTCCTGCAGCTGGAACAGTACCCGGGAGCACAGGTCACGGATGTCGGCGGCGCGCTCCCGCAGGTAGGGATCCTTCATCTGCTCAAACGTGCGGACGTGGTTCAGGCCCACCTCCGCCAGTGCGCCCTGGGCCCACTGCCCCTCCCGGATCAACTGGATGACCTCCTGCCCCCAGGCATTGTCATCGAGCATGCGCAGATAGACATCGAACAACTCGCGCTCCTCGGGGCGCAGCTGGCCACCGACCGACTCGGTCAGGGCGCGGATATCGTCCCGCACCGCATTCAGGGCGGCACGAAACTCCTCCACCTCGGCGTCCACGTCATCGATCTGACGACTCGGGATCAGATTCAGGTCGGCGCGCGGAAACACCACCACCGCATGCCCTATGGCCACGCCGGAGGCGCCGGATATGCCGGGAAAACTGGTATCGAAACGGATCTGTCCCGAGGGGCTCATGCCCTGTATCGCGCCGGTGGCCTCGGCCGCGGCAATCACGCCAGCCAGCTGCGCCGACAGCGTGATCAGAAAGGCTTCCTCTCCGGCATCGAAGGAGCGCTTGTCACGATGCTGCACCACCAGCACACCCAACACCTGGCGGTGGTGAATGATGGGCACCCCAAGGAATGATCGGAACTCTTCTTCACCCGTTTCCGACAGATAGCGGAAGTTGGGGTGCAGACGGGCATCCTCCAGGTTCAGCGGTTCGGCATTGGCGGCCACCAGCCCGACCAGCCCCTCGCCAGCCGACAGACTCACATGCCCCACCGCCTCCGGATTCAGCCCCTCGGAGGCCATCAGCACATGGCTGTCGATATCGGAATCCATCAGATACACGGAACAGACCTGGGTGTGCATCGCCTCTCTGACCCGGGAGACGATCACGCCCAGCGCAGTCTGCAAATCCCTGGCGGAATTCACCTCCTGCACGATCTCACGCAGTCGCTCCAGCATCATGTGTCAGTTCCTTGGTCTTTTGTACGGGCCGCTGTCAGTGTTCCGGACAAGCAGCCTCAGGCGCGGCCGCCGGCCTTGCGCAGATACCGGTTCATCGGCCTGACCAGCTCCAGCAACGCCTTGCGGTACACTTCACGCTTGAAATCGATGACCTGGCCCAGCGGATACCAGTAACTCACCCAGCGCCAGTCATCGAATTCCGGCGTTTCATCAAAACTGGACAGGGAAATCCGCTGCTCGTCGCCGCTAAGGGCCAGCAGAAACCACTTCTGTTTCTGACCGATGCACACCGGATTGGCATTCTGGCGGATGAATCGTTTCGGGAGCTGATAATACAGCCAGTCCCGGGTACTGGAAAGCACCTCGACATCATCGGGTTCCAGCCCGACTTCCTCCCTGAGTTCGCGGTACATGGCCTGCTGCAGTTTTTCCCCGGTGTGGATGCCGCCCTGTGGAAACTGCCATGCGTTCTGACCGATGCGCCGGGCCCACAACAACTGACCCTCAGGGTTGCAGATCATGATGCCCACGTTGGGCCTGAAACCCTTTGAATCGATCATCTCACCCCGGAATCCTGTGTCATACCAAATTGCATTGTTTCACAGATGCGAAACACGGTTCAACGCGCGCGCCAGCGCCGGCACCGCACGGTCATGCCCAAGTCGGGCGCAAGCCGGTATAATGCGCCGTTTTGACCATGGAAAGAGCGCATGAAACTTGCCATATTCGACCTGGACAATACCCTCCTCGGTGGCGACAGCGATCACGCCTGGGGCGAATTTCTGATCGAACAGGGACTGGTGGACGCCGATACGCATCGCGCCCGGAATGATGCATTCTACCGACAATACCAGGACGGCACTCTGCGGATTGCCGAGTATGTAGCCTTTGCCGCCGAGCCGATTGCCGGACTCAGTCCGGATCGCCTCCAGACCCTGCATGAGCATTTCATGCAGAGTCATGTCAGCCCCATGCAACTGCCCGCAGCCACCCGTCTGCTGGAGCAGCACCGCCAGAGTGGTGATTACTGCCTGATCATCACCGCCACCAACCGGTTCATCACGCAGCCGATCGCGCACTGGCTGGGCGTGGACGACCTGATCGCCACCGAACTGGAAACCGTGGACGGCATCTACACCGGACAGATGCAGGGTGAGCCCTGTTTCCAGGACGGCAAGGTCATCCGGCTGACAGAATGGTTGCAACAGCACAACGCCGCCCGATCCGATGCGGACGCACTGGATCTGTCCGACAGCGTGTTCTACAGCGACTCGTTCAACGACCTGCCCCTGCTGGAGCAGGCCGCGGAGGCGGTCGCCGTGGACCCGGACGAGCGCCTGCGCGACACAGCCATACATCGCGGGTGGCGTATCATCAGTCTACGTGGAGACTGATCTCCACGATCAGGTCATCAGCGATCCGCTCCAATGCCTCTCTCAGGTCATCCATATCGATGCCTGAAGGTACCTGCAGGTCCGCGCGGGCCCGGAACAGCAGCTCGGCCGACATGGGGGCGCTGACGCACTCGGTTTCCAGCGCCTCCACGTTGACGCCATGCGCGGCCAGCGTCTGGAACACCTCGCGGACTATGCCGGGGCGGTCATTACCGACCAGACTCAGTTGCAGCGACCGGGGCGTCTCGCCGTCAGGCTCTGCATACCCCCGCTCCACCACCAGACGGACTCCTTCCAGCGCCTCCAGGTCATCGATCAGGGGCCCGGCCTGGCTGTCCGCCACACTGACTCGCAGGATACCGGCGAATTTTCCGGCCAGCCGCGACATACTGCTTTCCAGCCAGTTGCCGCCATGATCCGCCACCGTGCGGGCCAGGCTGTCCACCAGCCCCGGGCGGTCATCACCGATCAGCGTCACTATCAGATACGTATCATGCATGCTTTACTCCCCCGGCCCGGATCAGCTGATCCGGACACGACGGGGGAAGCGGCCGTACTCTTCCCAGTAACTGACCCGCTCGGGCAACTCGTCGGCCGGCAGCTGCACATTGCCGTTCACATCCGTGACCCGGGACACGATGGTGTGCTCGCCCGGCGCCGCATCCTCCCAGTCAAAGTGGAACAGCTTCCAGGACCAGGTGCTGGACCGGGGATCGATCCGCGCTTCCCGCCAGGGACCATCATCCACCTTCACCTCCACGCTGCGAAGCGGAGTGCCGTCATTCAGCGCAAATCCCGTGATCCGGTGACGGCCACCCTGGCGAGTGACCCGGGCGATGACCGACTTCAGATTCATCCGTGCCACCGAGTTCTCCACCCAGCGCTCCTCGTCTCCGACCATCTCCCGCTTCAGCGTGACATAGTCGCGCCCCATGAAACGCCCCATGTAGCGGGTATCCTGTACATGGATCTGGGTCAGCCACTTGACGTTGGCGACACCGTAAAAGCCGGGCACAATCAGACGCAGCGGCTTGCCGTGATGCAACGGAAGCGGCTCGCCGTTCATCTCGTACGCCAGCATGTTGGGTTGGCGCATGGCATCCTCGACGGACAGACTGCGCGCAAAGGCCTTTTCGACCTCCTCTCCACGAATCTCTTCCATGGCGGTATCAGCCCCGAAGAATACAACCTCGCGCCCCTGCTCCTGGATACCGGCCTGCTCCAGAATGCGGCGCAGGCTGACGCCGCGCCAGCGTGCGTTGCCCACCAGCCCGTGGAACATACGCTCACCGTTTCCGCCACATTCGAAGCCGATATCCTGCTCCAACGAGGCCATGTCCATCAGGTCAGCCAGGGTATAGGTGGCTGGCTGGTCCACCAGGCCGGTGATTTTCAGTTGATACTGCGCCGGATCCAGGTCCGGTTGTCCGTAGTGCTGGACCACATAGAAATCGTCGGTGTGGAAATTCGTGATGTCCCGGGTATCGATGATATGGGTGGCGCCGGGCTGTCGCGGTCCGGGATTGAAACTGTCGGGCACATCCAGAAAGGGCACCCGCTCCCCGCCATCCTGCGCCAGCGCGGACCAGGGAAACGCGCCGGCACCCATGGCCAGCGCGCCGGCGCCCAGGCCCTGTTTCAGGAAAGTTCTGCGATCATCATCATGTTCGGTCATGTCTTCAGGCCTCTGTCGGTATCCCGTTCATTGTTCTTGGCTCGATCAGACAGGAAAGGTATCAGGCCCGGACAGAATCGGAAAGTGGCGATTGTCTCCGCGGCCGGACGCCGCCAGGGGCGGTTCTGCTGCAAGGTCGCCCCGAATCCTGTACAATGAACGTCTTCTGTAACGATTCCGGAAACGTATCATGGCCAACAAACCCAAGAAAGAAGCGCCCACAGTGGACCGCGCCAGCCTGTCCGATCACATCGAAGCTTTTCTGAAATCCGGCGGCGAGGTCAAACAGATCCCCACCGGCACCAGCGGCCAGACCACCACCAGCGGCCCGCGACAGATCGTACTCAGCCACAAGAGCGGCGCCTGAGCCCGGCCGGTCCGCGCCTTCATAGCGGATTGACCTGATACCCCCGCTCCTCAAGCTGACGCAGCAGACCCTCCTCGCCCGGCAGATGCGCGACTCCGACCAGCACCATGGCCGTGTCCTCGTCGCGTATCGCCTGCTCGATCGTCGGCAGCCAGTTACGGTTACGATCCACCAGCATGCTCTGATAACTCTCCGGGGCACTGGCCTTCATGTCCTCGACAAACAGTTCCTGTAACTGTTGCATGTCACCGGAGCGCCACTGCCGCACCATGAGCTCGACCTGGTCACCGGATTCTTCAAAATCCTGCAATGCATACAGGATGAATTCGCTTTCATTGCCCTCGCCCATGGACTCCAGCATGTCGATCTGGTCCTGGATCGATTCCAGTTCCGCGGTTTCCTTGCCATCCCCCATGGCCCGGGTGTTGTAGTACACATCCACACCCTGCGGGGTGAAACCCAGTTTCTGGAACTCCACCACGGACAGGGTGCTGTACAACAGACCGGGCTTGAAGTTCTGCAACATGGCCATCGGCATGCCGGCCTGGCTGACATAGTCGGTCAGGGCGCCGTAGGCCTCGTCATTCAGTACATCACGGATCGTGCGCCCGTCCTGGTAGGTCAGCTGCCGCATCATGGTCGCCTGCAACGACGTGTCATTCAGTGCATTGATATCGGTTTCAAAGTACAGCACGTCGGCTTCGGCATAGGCCTGTTCGTACTGCGGCGGCAGCGGGTAATCGGATTGCCGCAGCAGGTGGATGGTTCCGGCCAGATACAGAACACCGCCTTCCGGCCCGGTCACCTCGAATACCGATGTCCGCTCCTGGGCCTGGACCGGCAGAATGATCAGCACCGCGATCAACAGCGTCAGTGCACGGATGCGAGCGAGAATGGTTGTGAGCATAGGAGAAATCCCTCTATTGACGTCCTCTGTGATAACGTTAGCACGAGATTCGCGATCGCGCCCGGCAACTGACGCAGGAATCAGACAATCCATGGCAAAACTGCTGTTCCGCCTTCGTGGCGTACCCGAGGACGAGGCCGCCGAAGTCCGTGAACTACTGGACCGCCACGGCCTCGACTACTACGAGACCAGCGCTGGCAACTGGGGTATCTCCATGCCGGGACTCTGGCTGCGTGACGAGGAGGAATTGTCCCGGGCCCGGAGCCTGCTGGACGACTACCAGCAGGAGCGGGCCCGGGTCGCCAGAGAGCAGTGGGAAGAGGAGCGTCGGGCGGGACGACATCCCACCCAGTGGCAGATGATCTGTCAGCAACCGCTGAAAACCGCGGCCTACCTGGCGGCCATCAGCGTGATTCTGTTCATTTCCGTCTCGGTATTCTTCAGCTTCTGACGCCAGTACTCAGATCAGCGTCACCCGCAACGGGGTCAGGCCGCTGACTTCGGCTTCCAGCTCATCACCGCGCTGCACCGCACCGACACCGGACGGCGTGCCGGTGAAAATCAGGTCACCGGCCCGCAGGGTGTAGTAGGTGGACAACTCGGCGATCACCTCTGGCACTTTCCAGACCATGTCGGCGATATCCCCGTCCTGACGGATCTCTCCATTGACCTTCAGGCGGATGCGGCCACTGTCAATCGGACCGGTTTCCGTGGCCGGAGTCAGGGCCGCCGTGGGC
>JBNJGU010000017.1:0-25431 GCA_051747985.1 Pseudomonadota bacterium
GTGACTGGTGCGCCCGCCGTGGTCGGTGACGATCGCCGAGGCCTTCTTCATGATGGGAACCCAGTCCGGATCGGTCGTCCCCGTCACCAGTACCGCGCCTTCCCTGAACCGGTCGATCTCTTTGGCACTCTTCAGGCGGCACACCTTGCCAGCGGCGATGGAGTCACCGATCGCCTGGCCGCGCACGAGCTCGCGGCCTTTCTGCTTGAGGTGGTAACTCCTGAGCATGCCGGCCGCCGCACGCGATCGCACGGTTTCGGGGCGCGCCTGCACGATGTACAACTCGCCCGACTCACCGTCCCTGGCCCACTCCATGTCCATGGGCTGACCATAGTGCGACTCGATCGCGCAGGCCCAGCGCGCCAGCTGCAGGACCTCGTCATCGCTCAGCACAAACGAAGCGCGTTCCTTCCGGGTCGTGTCCACCAGCTTCGAGGTGGCGTCACCGCCCCTGGCGTAGACCATCTTCTCCGCCTTGGCACCCAGCGTCCTGGCGATGATCGGGCGCAGCGCAGGATCCTCGAGCAGTGGCTTGAACACCAGGTACTCGTCCGGCTCCACCATGCCCTGGACCACGGTTTCTCCAAGCCCCCAGGCGCAGTCGATCAGAACGCAGCGCGGGAACCCGGTCTCCGTGTCGATGGAGAACATGACGCCGGAGCCGGCCTTGTCCGATCGCACCATCAGCTGAACGCCCACCGACAGCGCGACCTTCATGTGGTCAAAACCATGATTCTCCCGATAGATGATGGCCCGGTCGGTGAACAGGGAGGCGAAACACTTCTTGCAGGCCTCGAGCAGGGCCTTGTCGCCGCGGACATTGAGGAAGGTCTCGAGCTGCCCGGCGAAGCTGGCCTCGGGCAGGTCCTCCGCCGTGGCGCTGCTGCGTACCGCCACACTGGTATTCTTGCCTGCGCCACGTGGCGCCATCTCGTGGTAGGCACGCAGAGTCGCCTCGGCCAGCGGCGCCGAAAAGTCCGCATCAAGTATCATCCTGCGTATGGCCTTGCCGACCGTTGCCAGATTGCTCCTGTCCTTCTTGAGCTCGTCGAGTTTCCCGGCAATTGGCGCGGCCAGGTCGTTGGCCTCGATGAAATCCCAGTAGGCGTCGGCCGTCGTCGCAAATCCACCCGGCACGCGTATGCCCGATTCCCGTAGCGCGCCGATCATCTCGCCAAGCGAGGCGTTCTTGCCGCCGACGATGGCGGTATCCGTGCGGCGCAGATCTCGAAGCCGGCGTACGAATATGGTGTCCCGGGTCATGAATCAGACTCCTCTGGTGTGGTGGTGGCGCGGGAACGAAATGATCTTTCGCGGTTCTCGTCACGATCACCTTCCTCCAGTCCGAGCAGACGGAACCGGCACTCCTCGCCCGGCGCCAGGTCGCGGTGATGGGCACGGTAGGCGATCGTGATCGGGGTCGTCGTGAGCGATCCGCTACGGATCGTGAGGGCCTCGTGATTGACATCAATGTCAAGGTTCTGCCGGCGATAATGCAGGCGCACCCGGACCCGCCGCAGATCAGGGGGAAGCGCCGGATCAAAATGCAGGACGTTGGCGCGCATCTCCACACCGAGGTAACAGCGCTGGACAAGATCGACAGTGCCCGCCATGGCGCCAACGTGAATACCCTCCGGTGTAGTGCCACCCTGGATGTCGGCGATATCGCTGTCCAGCGCGCGCAGGAATAGATCCCATGAATGCAGCCGGTCCGTCCGCGCCACGACCCAGGAGTGCACCACCTGGCTGAGCGTCGAACCGTGTGAGGTGCGGGCAAGGTAGTAGTCAACGTTCTTCGAAACGGTCTCGTGGTCGAAGGGGTAGCCCAGTTGCTCGAAGAGCAGGAACAGCTCATCGGCAGAGAAGAGATAGAAGAGCATCAGCACGTCTGCCTGTTTGGAGACTTTGTAACGATTCGGAGTGTCGCCCTCGGCTTCCAGGATGCGGTCCAGGCGATGGATGTCGCCGTACTTGTCCCGGTATCCGTCCCAGTCGAACTCCTCCAGTTCGTCATAGCCCTCGAACTGCTCGATGATGCCCTCTCCGGTCATCGGCACGCGCAGCTTGCAGGCGATTTCGTGCCAACTGTCGACTTCATCCAGCGTCATGCCGAGTTGCTCGCACAGATGGTCGCGCCGCACTGCGGGCAGAAGATCGATGACGTCACGCGCACGGGTGAGCACCCACGCGGCCATCACGTTCGTGTAGGCGCTGTTGTCGATACCCCCCTCCTCTTCCGGGTCCGCGCCGGGATAGGCGGTGTGGTACTCGTCCGGCCCCATGACCCCCTTGATCTCGTAGCGGTCGATCACCGGGTTGTAGGTGGCCGCGCTCGCCCAGAAGCGGGCGATTTCCAGCAGCATCTCCGCGCCGTAGGTGTACAGGAATTCGCTGTCATCAGCGGCCTGATGGTACTGCCAGATGTTGTAGGCGATCGCCGAGCTGATATGACGCTGCCGGTGGCTGTTGTCCGGCAGCCAGCGCCCTGATGCCGGATTCAGGTGGAGGCGCTGGGTTTCCTCCCTGCCGTCGCTACCGCTTTGCCAGGGATACATGGCGCCCTTGAATCCGGCTTCCTGCGCGGCGCGGCGTGCCTCGGGGAGACGCCGGTGGCGGTACCGCAGCAACGCACGTGTCAGCATGGGGATGCGCAGGCTGACAAAGGGAAAGATGAACAGCTCGTCCCAGAAGATATGCCCGCGATAGGCTTCGCCATGCCACCCACGCGCCGGTATGCCGGCATCCAGATCGATGGTGTGATCGGTTGCGGTCTGCAGCAGATGGAACATATGAACCCGTAACTTGAGTTCGATCTGCGGCGCGTCGGTGACTTCCAGCTCGATGTCACATGACTCCCAGAGGTGTTTCCAGGCAAGCGAATGCGCGGCGAGCAGCGTGTCGAAACGGCCGGCCTGCCCGAGTGTGCGTAGCGCCGCCAGGCCTGGCTCGGAGATGGCCCAGTCGCGCGATGAATGCAGCGCGGCGGTCTTCTCGATCACTACCGGTGCCTGTTCCCCGATACGGCAGGAAATGACCTGTGCGATCTGTTTGTCCTGTGCTTCCGTGGCCCGTTCGACCTCGATTTCGGTCCCGTTCCGATAGAGCTGCGTGCGGGCTGCCTGGACGACGCCGAGCCTGGACTGACAGGTCTGGCAGCGCAGCAAGAACGTATCGGCGCCCCGGTGACCCAGGTCCAGAATCTCCAGATGCCGGCCTGCCAGTTTGCGATAACGGGCCACGCCGCAGTTGGTGACACTGCCGTCCAGCGCGCTGCGCACGGTCAGCTGCCCACCCCAGTCCTCCGCCGTAAGCTCGACGCTCAATGCGGCGAGATGTGGATCCGCCATGCTGACGAGGCGGCGTTCCCGCCAGCGCGTAGTGCGGCCAGCCGCATCGCGGAACCGCAGGTTGCGATGCAGTACGCCGTGGCGCAGGTCAAGCTCCTGCCGAAACGTCAGCAGTTCGACATCCTCCATCCGGAACCATTCACCATCGCCAACCCGGAAGGTGAGCGGGAGCCAGTTGGGGAAGTTCACCAGGTCCTCGTTCTCGACCTCGCGTCCGGCCACCTCGCTCTTCAGGCGGTTGTAACCGCCCGCCAGATAGGTGCCCGGATAGTGCACCTCGTCGGCCGTGCAGTCCGGCGCCGCTGCGCGGGTGACAAAATAGCCGTTGCCGAGTGCGCAGATCGCTTCGCGCAGACCCTCCTGCTTCGGTCGATAGCCTTCGTAGACCAGCGACCAGGTCTTTCTGTCGTCGATCAGGGCGTCGTCCCGGCTCGAAGCGGAGATCCCCCCGTTGCCTGCATTGCCCTCTGGCTTCATTGCCCGTCTCCCATTGTCACATTCGGTTGCGAGGCCACTTCTGTCAGCCATTGCAGCAACCGTTTCACGTCCTGCGTGTCGGCCACCGTATAGTCCGCGGCGGTCTGGCGTGACTCCTCGTGCCTCACGGCAATGCACAGGCCACACCCCGCGAGCACATGAAATGCATCCTCGTCGGTGATGTCGTCGCCGACATACAGCGATACGGGCGCGGGCCGCCGCCCATTGATGCTCCGCAGAATCCAGAGTACCGCTTGACCTTTGTTCCATTCGATGTCGGGCCGGATCTCGAACACCTTCTTGCCGTGCCCCAGACCCAGGAGTGGGTGCTCGGCAAGCGTCCGGTCCAGGATCGGCCGTATCCGGCTCACGTCATCCTCTTCGACCTGCCGGTAATGCACGGCGATCGAGAATCTCTTGCGCTCCACCGAGTGTCCCTTGATGCCGGCCAGCCGTTCCTGCAATACGCGCTCCACCCCGTCGAGCTCGGACAGGAACTCCACACCCTGTTCGAAGCGGACGCCGGAGTCTTGCGGGCCGGCGACTTCGAAACCGTGACTGCCCGCGTACCAGACATGCTCCAGGCCGACCAGCGTTCGCAGTTTCGCGAGGTCCCGGCCGCTGACGATGACCACCGTGCAGTGCCGGGAGAGCTCGTCGACCGCGGCGCGCATGTCGCCGGCCAGCAGCGCCCTGGTGTGATCTTCCACGATCGGCGTGAGTGTGCCGTCATAATCGAGGAATACCACCAGCGACTTTCCCTTCAGACGGAGCTGGATGTCGTCTTTCCGGCTCCATACCGCAGGCAGATTCGCGAGCGTCTTGACCGAGAGACCTTCGCCCGGGGTGAACTGAAGCTCACTCGTGTCGTGCACGGTGACATCCGCGCCCGCATTTTTCAGGTCAGCATCCTGCTCGCCGCGCGCGACGCCGATCACCAGGCCGAACCCGCCGCGCTTCCCGGCCGCAACACCGGCGATCGCGTCCTCGACCACCACGGTGCGCTGCGGCGCGGCCCCCAGACGGCGCGCCGCTTCCAGCAGCATTGCCGGGTCCGGCTTGCCGGGCAGGCCGAGCTCCGCTGCGTCGCGGCCGTCCACCCTGGTGTCGAAGAACTCCTGTACACCGGCACTGCACAGTACCGTTTTGGCATTCCTGCTGGCAGAGAACACGCCCACCGTGACTCCCGCCGTTCGCAGGCTGTCAATCAGCCCAAGCGTTCCCGGATAGGCCCTGACCCGGTTTTCCTCCAGCCAGGCTTGGAAGTACCGGTTCTTGCGATTGCCGAGCCCGCACAACGTCTCCCGTTCGGGGCCATCGTCGTCAGTACCCTGCGGCAGCTCGATGCCGCGCGACTCGAGATAGCTTCTGACGCCGTCCATACGGGGCTTTCCGTCCAGGTATTGAGCGTATTCGTGACGGGGATCAAACGGATGGAATGCCTCACCCCGGCGCTCGGCACGTGTACTCAGGAATTCATCGAAAAGCCGCTGCCAGGCGGCGGCATGGGCCTTCGCCGTGTCGGTGACCACGCCATCCAGATCGAACAGCACGGCTTCCGGATCGGAAATCAACGTAGCAGTCATTCCGTCGTTCTCCCTCACGTTCATGCTGACTTCCCCGTTTGCCAGCGGCGCACCACCAGTTTCTCGATCTCGACCAGTACGAACAGCAAAAGCCCCACGCCGAAACAGTACAACCAGGCCCTTGCGTCCAGCGGTACCGTGTCGAACAACCGGTTCATGAACGGCGCATAGATGAACAACAGCTGCAATGCCAGGCAGGTGCCAATCGCCAGCAGCACCATCCTGTTGCCAGACAGACCGTCGAGAGTCCAGCTCGGAGCATGGAAGAACCGGGCGTTGACCAGGTAGGTGATCTCGCCCATGACCAGCGCATTGACAGCGATCGTGCGCGCGAAATCGAGTGTGGTCGCTTCGCGCGCCTGCTCGAGCAGGAACAGCAACCCCGCACCCAGGAACAGGAGCATGCCGACGAAGACGATGCGCCAGACCATGAAGCCGGTGAGCAGCGGCTCGTCCGGGCGGCGCGGCTTGCGCTGCATCAGGTCGCCCTCCGCCCGCTCCCAGGCGAAGGCGAGTCCGAGCGTGGCCGCAGTGACCATGTTTACCCAGAGAAGCTGCACCGGGGTGACTGGCAGCACCCTGCCGGCCAGAATCGCGACGACAATCACCAGCGCCTCGGCAAAATTGGTGGGCAGCAGAAACAGGATCGCCTTCTTCAGGTTGTCATAGACGGTGCGCCCTTCCTGGATCGCCCGTTCAATGGACGCAAAGTTGTCGTCCGCCAGCACCATGGCCGCCGCTTCGCGGGCCACATCGGTGCCCCTCCGGCCCATGGCGATACCGATGTCGGCGCGCTTGAGGGCGGGCGCATCGTTGACACCGTCGCCGGTCATGGCCGTGACCACGCCCTCCGCCTGCAGCGCCTTCACCAGACGCAGCTTGTGTTCGGGACTGGCTCGTGCAAAAACGTCGACCTGTACTGCGTACTGTCGCAACTCCTCGTCCCCGGCTCCCTCCAGGTCACTCCCGGTCAGTACTTCATCAGGATTCCCGATGCCGAGCTCGCGCGCAATCGCCTGCGCAGTACGCACATGATCACCCGTAATCATCTTTACCCGGATGCCCGCGCCCTGACAGGCGGCGACGGAGGCGATGGCCTCCTTTCGCGGCGGATCGATCAATCCGACCAGGCCGAGCAACGTCAGATCGCGTTCGGCTTCACTCTCGTCGAGCGCTTTCAACTCATCGCTCATTGTCCTGTACGCGATGGCAAGCACGCGCTGTCCGCGCCCGGCGAGTTCATCGACACGCTGGTGCCAGCGCTCGACCTCCAGCTCATCCACTCTGTCACCACGCCGCTCGCCCGTGCACATCTCAAGTATCCGCTCCGGCGCCCCCTTGACGTACAGGACGTGCCCGCCCTCCTGGTCACGGTTGAGCGTCGCCATGTAGCGATGTTCGGAAGCGAAGGGAATGTCGTCCACGCGTGGCCACTCATCGTTTTCCCGCGCGGGATCGAGTCCCGCCTTGTGCGCCAGTACGATGAGCGCCGTTTCTGTCGGATCGCCCGCTGGTGTCCACTCGTCGCCATCACGATCCAGCCGGGCTTCGTTGCACAACAGGCCGGCGCGCACCATGTCCATGGCGGCGTCATGCTCTTCCACCTCGATATCCTGCCGGTCAATGCGGAATCCGCCGTCGGGCGTATAGCCGACGCCCTCGACTTCGATTTCCTCGTCCGCGGTCAACAACGTCCTGACCGTCATCTCGTTGCGGGTCAGCGTGCCGGTCTTGTCCGAGCAGACGACGGTGACCGAACCGAGCGTTTCCACCGCCGGCAGGCGGCGGATGATGGCATTGCGCCGCGCCATGCGCTGCACTCCGATGGCAAGCGTGACAGTCATGACCGCCGGCAGACCCGAGGGAATCGCAGCGACGGCAACGGCGACCGCGGCAAGCAGCATCTCGCCCCAATCATGGCCCCAGACCACCACGCCAACGAGAAATGTGAGCGCGGACAGCCCGAGGATCGCTCCGCTGAGCACCTTGGCGAAAGAATCCAGGCGGCGCATCAGCGGCGTCTTGAGCGTCTCCACTGCACCGAGCATGCCGCTGATCCGTCCAATCTCGGTGGCATCGCCTGTTGCCACCACCACGCCCCTGCCAGTGCCGGCGGTGATCAACGTGCCCGAGAACACCATGCTCGCGCGATCACCGAGCCCGGCATCCCCGGCGACCGGATCCGGGTGCTTCTCCACCGCTGCTGACTCACCGGTGAGGGCGGCCTCCTGGGCCTGCAGGTTTTTTGAGCGGACCAGGCGGATATCAGCGGGAACGCGGTCGCCGGGCTCCAGCATTACGAGATCTCCCGGAACCAGTTCCTCGGCCGCGATCTCGCTGCGCTTTCCGTCGCGCACCACGGTTGCCTTCGATGACAACATGCCACGCACCGCCTCGAGTGCGCGCTCGGCCCGGCCTTCCTGAATGAAGCCGATCACCGCGATGACGACGACCACGCCGAAAATGACTCCGCTGTCCAGCCACTTTTCTATTCCGGCGGCCACCACTCCGGCAACCACCAGCAGGTAGATGAACAGGCTTCTGAACTGGCTGAGGAAGCGCTTCAGCGCGGTGCGCTCGGATTGTGGAGTCACCCGATTGGCGCCGGAATGCGCACGGCGTTTCTCTATCCTCTCTTCATTCAGGCCAGAATCTAGGTCGGTCGCCAACGCCCCCGCCAGCTCCTCCACCGGCACGGCGTGCCACGCACGGGGATCAGCGCCCGCATGCTGCCCGCTGCCTGGCTCCTTACTGTTCGAAGCATCACTTGACATGGCGGAACACCTGAATGGATCGTGCCTCGACCTCGAAATCATCACCGGCCTCGACAATCTGCTCTTCCTCGGCAAACCCTGTGGCGGTATCGAAGACCCTTGTCCAGCGCCGCCCCCACTTGCTTGTCGGATGCCGGTAGTTCAGGAACTCGTGGTGCGCGTTGAATACGAGATAGAAGCTTGTATCAGTGATGGTCTCGCCGCGCGGGCCGGGCGCAGCTAGCACTTCACCATTAAGGAACACAGCGAGGGATCTGGCATTCTCCTCGCCCCAGTGCGCCTCTTCCATTTCCTGCCCGTCCGGTGTGAACCAGGCAATGTCGGAGACACTCGCGCCGTGGATCGGCCGGCCCTGGAACCAGCGCCGGCGGTGGAACACCGGGTGCTCCCGGTAAAAACCGATGAGCTGACGAGTGAAGGCAAGCAGCCCGTCATCGGCATTGTCCCAGTCGAACCACGACAGCTCGTTGTCCTGGCAGTAGGCGTTGTTGTTGCCCGCCTGACTACGGCCAAACTCGTCGCCGCCGAGCAGCATCGGCACTCCCTGCGACAGGAACAACGTGGCCAGGAAATTGCGACTCTGCCTCGCCCGCAGCCTGTTGATCTCCGGGTCGTCGGTGACCCCCTCGACTCCACAGTTCCACGAACGATTCTCGTCGCTGCCGTCGCGATTGTCCTCACCGTTTGCTTCATTGTGCTTGTCGTTGTAGGAAACGAGATCACGCAGCGTGAAGCCATCGTGCGCGGTGACGAAATTGATGCTTGCATGCGGCCAGCGGCCATCGTCGTCGTACAGATCCGGACTGCCCGTCAGGCGGCAGGCGAAATCGGCCAGCGTGTTCCGCTGTCCGCGCCAGTAGTCACGCATGCTGTCGCGGTACTTGTCGTTCCATTCCGACCACAGCGGAGGAAACTGCCCTACCTGATAGCCGCCCTCGCCCACGTCCCATGGCTCGGCAATGAGTTTTACCTGGCTTACCACCGGATCCTGCTGGATGAGATCGAAGAATGCCGAGAGGCGGTCAACCTCATGCAGTTCGCGCGCCAGCGCGGCCGCCAGATCAAAACGGAATCCGTCAACGTGCATCTCCAGTACCCAGTAGCGCAGGCTGTCCATGATGAGCTGCAGTACGTGGGGATGGCGCATGTTCAGGCTGTTGCCGGTGCCGGTGTAGTCCCTGTAATGGCGTGGGTCGTCGGGAACCAGACGGTAGTACGCCGCGTTGTCGATGCCCCTGAAGGCGAGCATGGGCCCTTCGTGGTTACCCTCCGCGGTGTGGTTATAGACCACATCGAGGATGACCTCGATTCCAGCGGCGTGCAGCGCCCTGACCATCTGCCGGAACTCGGTCACCTGCTGGCCGGACCCGTCCCCCGAGGCATAGCCGTTGTGTGGCGCAAAATACCCGATGGTGTTGTATCCCCAGTAGTTGCGCAGCCCCGCCTCAACGAGCCGGGCATCGTGGATGAACTGATGGACGGGCATCAGCTCAACGGCGGTGATACCGAGCTTCGTGAGGTGTTCGATGGCGGCCGGATGTGCCAACCCGGCGTAGGAACCGCGCAGCGCTTCCGGCACACCCGGATGCTGCCGTGTGAAACCCCTGACATGGGTTTCGTAGATGACGGTCTGGTGCCAGGGAGTGCACGGCGGGGCGTCGTCCCCCCAGTCGAAGACCGGGTCGACCACCACCCCATGCGGCATGTGGCGCGCGTTGTCACGTTCGTCACGGATGTCGGGTGCACCGCGGCGACTGGGAAATACCGCCCCGTTCCATTGCACCTCGCCGGCAATGGCCTTGGCGTATGGATCAAGCAGCAGTTTGAACGGGTTGCAGCGGTGCCCCTCTTCCGGGATCCACGGGCCATGTACACGGTAACCATAATGCTGACCCGGCCTGATGCCTGGCAGGAAACCGTGCCAGCAGAAGGCCGTGACTTCGGGCAGATCGACTGTCGTCTCGTGGCCCTGCTCGTCGAACAGACACAGCTCGACCCGCTCGGCCACTTCGGAGAACAGCGAGAAATTGGTGCCCTCCCCGTCGGGAGTCGCTCCCAGGGGATAAGGCCTGCCGGGCCAGACCGTCACGCGGCTCATGACTGCGACTCATCGGACATGGTTGACTTCCTGGCCAAGCATCTCGGGCGTGACAAGGACAATACCACCAGCACTGACTTCGAAGCGGCGGGCATCTTCGACCGGATCCTCGCCAATGCGCATGCCTGCCTCAAGAACGCAGCCGGTCTCCACGATCGCCCGGTGGATCCGTACATCCCGTCCGATCGTCACATGATCGAGAATGACCGAGTCCTCGATGACGCTGGCTTCATCGACCGTCACATTCGAGGACAGCAGCGAGTGGCTGACCAGTGCGCCGGAGACGATGCAGCCACCGGCAACCATTGAGTTGATCGCGGTTCCCCGGCGGCCCTCTCCATCGAGCACGAACTTCGCCGGAGGCGCCTGACGTTGCCAGGTCACGATGGGCCATCGCTGATCATAGACGTTCAGCTCCGGATCGATGCCAGCGAGCTCCAGGTTTGCTTCCCAGTACGAATCAATGTCACCCACGTCCCGCCAATAGGCCGGGGGCCCGTCCCGGCTCTTCCGGAACGGGAAGGCAAAGGTCTGGCCATCGGCCACGGCGGCGGGAATGATGTCCTTGCCGAAATCATGGCTGGAGTCGTCACGAGTGGCATCGACCAGCAAGCGTGAAAGAAGAAACTCGGTGTTGAACAGATAGATGCCCATTGATGCCAGCGCGGTATCAGGTGCATCCGGCATGCCCTGGCAATGTGCGGGTTTCTCCATGAAGTGCACGACCCGGTGTCCGGGACCGATTTCCATGATGCCGAATGCCGAAGCCTTTCCCAGCGGTACCGGCATGCAGCCCACGGTGACATCAGCCTCATTGCTCACATGTGCCGCCAGCATGGGGCCGTAGTCCATCTTGTAGATATGGTCGCCGCCCAGTACCAGCAGATAACGGGGCTTGTGCAGCCGGATAATGTCCATGTTCTGATAGACGGCATCTGCCGTGCCCCGATACCAGTCCTCCCCGGTGCGCTGCTGCGCGGGCAACAGCTCCACAAACTCACCCAGTTCGGCCCGCAGGAAGCCCCAGCCGTGTTGTGCGTGCTGGATCAGCGAGTGCGCCTTGTACTGGGTAAGCAGACCGATCCGGCGTATGCCTGAATTGACACAGTTGGAGAGAGCGAAGTCGACGATACGGAAGTGCCCGCCGAATGGTACGGCCGGCTTCACCCGATGCGACGTGAGCGAGCCCAGCCGCGTACCCTTGCCTCCGGCCAATACCAAGGCCAGCGTATCGCGGGTCAGCAGACTCACGAAACGGTCATTGGTGGGCATTTCCGGATTCTGCATGGGTGCTCCACTGCGATGACGGTTCCGGTCATTCCAACACCCGGCCCAATGGCCGGTATTGACCACAGTCAACGTCAGGGGACACCTGGAGGTCGATTCATCTACAGGGACCGGGTACCCCTTCTACGCCTCTGTATTTCCCGCACGGTTTGTCCCGCCAGAAGAGGAATGACACTCATTGAGAGGAGCAGAAGCCAGGGCTGCCAGCCCAGCGGCCGGGTTTGAAGCAGACCCGAGAGGGATGGCAGGTATACCGCGGTCGCCAGCAACACGATGCACAGTGCCAGCGCTCCCCACACCCAGGGATTGCGGGTTATCTCGTTACGCAGAAGGGAAGAGTCCGGGTTTCGTAGCGCAAATGTGAACCAGAGCTTGCCGAACGCCAAAGTGAGAAAAGAAACCGTCACTGCTTCCAGCTCCGTCAATTCCAGCCAGTGGTCCGCCAGCAGAAGGGAGCCCAGCACACACGCCGCCAGTAGGGCAGCAAATCCGGTGATCTCCATCCAGTGCGCTCGGGTCAGCACTGATTCCCGGGGACTGCGGGGCGGCTCTTCCATCTCGGTTCCACTGGCCGGACCCAGTCCCAGAGCGAGAGCGGGAAAGACATCGGTTAGCACATTGAGATAGAGAATCTGCAGGGGAAGCAGTGGCAGAGGCCATCCCGCCCCAGTGGCTGCTGCCACTGCCAGGACCTCGGCCACATTGGTGGTAAGCATGAACACAACGGATTTGCGGATGTTACTGAAAATGACTCTTCCCTGTCGCACCGCGGCCACGATGGTTTCAAAGGCGTCATCCTTCAGCACCATGTCGGCAACCTGCTTGGCCGCCTCCGTACCCCGTTTGCCCATGGCAATACCGATGTCTGCCTTTTTCAGAGCGGGTGCGTCATTGACGCCGTCACCGGTCATGGCAACGATGTCTCCCCGATTCTGAAAAATGGTCACCAGATCGAGCTTCTGCTCGGGGCTCACCCTGGCAAAAATGTTGGCACGGTGGATCTTATCACGGCGGTCCTGGTCGGCATCTTCGGGGGAGCCGATTTCACGACCCAGCATGCTGACTGTCTCCGGGTCATTCTTGCCTCCGACGATCCCGACCGAGCGGGCGATTGCCGTGGCGGTCTCTGCCTGATCACCGGTCACTATCGCCACTCGGATACCCGCCGCCTGACACGTGTTTATCGCTTCCTTGACTTTTTTGCGGGGTGGATCAAGCAGCCCCGCAAGCCCGAGAAAACACAGCTCTCCATAGGGATCAGAGTCCCTGCTTTCAGTCCGTTTCTCCGCCATTGCCAGAAGGCGCAGTCCCTCACCGGCCAGCTGGCCGGCGCGTTCAACCCATTGGCGGCGTGTTTCGTCGTCCAACGGCTCGATACTGCCATTTCCAGACAGGATTTCGCTGCAGACATCCAGCACGGCATCGGGAGCGCCTTTCACCGCCACGTAGTACCGATCATCATCCCGGTGAAAGGTGGCCATCTTTTTCAGCCGGGGTTCGAACTTCTTCACTCGCACTTGGGGCCGCTGTTCCAGAAGCGGTTCCCGTTCCAGCCCCAGTTCCTTTGCTGCCGCCAGAAGCGCGATTTCAGTGGGGTCGCCGCGCGGATTGTCCTCTCCCTGTTCCTGCTTGAGGGAAGCACCATTGCAGAGCAGGCCCACCTCCAGAACGCGTCGGACCCCTTCATTTTCCACCAGCTTCTCACCACTGCCGGCTCCCTCCAGCACGAGATCGCCGGTTGGAGTGACGATCTTCCGCAGTCGCATCCGGTTTTCCGTCAGGGTGCCGGTCTTGTCCGAAAAGATCACCCGGGTTGCTCCCAGAGTCTCCACCGCGGTGAGCTGGTTCACCAGAGCATTGCGGACGGCCATCAGGTACATGCCGCGGGCAAGGGCAATGGTGGCCACCACAGGAAGGCCTTCAGGAATCGCAGCCACTCCGAGGGCCAGCGCCGTCTCGATCACCAGCGCGGCCTCTTGCTCCCGTATCAGCAAACCCACCGTAGCGAGCCCGGAGGCAATAAGAACCGTCAAGACGGCAAGGCGGCGTCCCAGTTGATCGAGCCGCTGCTGCAGGGGCGTGACGGTTCCCTCCGCCGATTCGGCAAGCGCCGAGACCCGGCCCAGCTCCGTCTCCGAGCCAGTCGCTGTCACAATACCCACCGCTGCACCATCGGCGATACTGGTGCCTTTGTAGAGCATGTTCCTGCGATCGGCGAGGTCCGTATCCGCTGCCAGGACATCTGTCAACTTGCTCACCGGAACCGACTCGCCGGTAAGAGGCGCTTCGTTGACTTTCAGGTGTTCTGTCTCGATCAGGCGCAAATCGGCGGGAACGAGGTCGCCTGCATCCAGCAGCACGATATCGCCGGGCACGATTTCCGATGCAGCAATCTTCCGTGCACTGCCTTCCCGCCGGACCCGGGTCATGTGTTCTCCCAACCGGCGCAGAGCAGCCATGGATCGTGCTGCCTTCCATTCGCTGACAAAACCGATGGCGGTATTGACCAGCAGGACCGCCAGGACCGCGATCCCCTCCGGCAGACGCCCGGTGGCAAACGCCAGAATGGCGGCGCCGCCCAGCAGATAGATGACGATATTGTGACACTGCCCCAGAAGAATCCGCCACCAGGCCCGGCTCTGCACTACCCGCAGCTGGTTTGGTCCGTAGCGCTTCAACCGCTCCCGCGCCGCGTCGCCCGTCAGTCCGTCTTCATTCCGGACATCGAATTCCGTCAGAAGGTCCTCGATGTCAGCAGCATGCCAATCGTGATTGGCGTGGGCGCTCCCGCTCTGTTCGCCTTTCGCATCCAATGGGTAGTTCCTCTGTCAGTGGCATCCGCGGACAGGACCCACGAGATACTCCGGAAATATCCTCCCTCTCGAGAGAATCGCCACCCATCCGGGCTCCGTCAATAGCGGCCCGTCAGATAGCTCCGTGGCCTTGTCCGGCTTTACCGTGCCACCGTACTGGATGCGGATAGCCACAGCCGCTACGGTACCAATTGCCTCGGTACCCGGCATTGACCACAATCAATGGCCGCATAAGCGAAAGCCTGGACAATACCGTCCAAAGGAAGAGGTGGATGACAGATCCGTCGAACCATCTTCCGACAGGAGGGCAGCCCATGATAGATTCATCCATCTGCACTTGTAGCCTGCATGAGCGCTGAGCAGATAGCAGACGCATCGGTGGAAACAAGCATTGACCCGAGAGACCTGGAATCTTTTCTCCAGGGTGATCACCACCGCTCATGGTTGTTTCTGGGTGCCCATGTCATGGAGCTGTCCGGTCGGCGCGGGGTGCGCTTCAGTGTGTGGGCGCCCAATGCCGACCGGGTCGAAGTGGTGGGTGACTTCAATGACTGGAAGGGTCATGAGCACGCAATGCACTCGCGCGGTGACAGCGGTATATGGGAACTCTTCATAGCGGGGCTGGAAGCTGGTGCACTGTACAAGTTCCAGCTCAGAAACCGCGATAGCGGAGAAGTGTTCGATAAAATCGATCCCTTCGCACGTCTTCACGAATGCCGCCCGCGCACGGCGTGTATTGTCGAGGGACCACCCGGTCACCCGTGGCAGGATGCCGGCTGGCTTCACAGCCGGCCGGACTGGCGCCATGCTCCCCTTTCCATCTATGAACTGCACGCCGGTTCCTGGCGGCGTAACCCGGATGGCAGCTATTACGGCTATCGTAAACTGGCGGATGAGTTGGTGGAGGAACTGAGCCAGTCAGGCTTCACCCATGTGGAGCTGATGCCGATGACCGAGCATCCCTTCGATCCCTCCTGGGGTTATCAGACCACGGGCTATTTTGCGCCGACCAGCCGTTTTGGCGGCACGGATGACTTCCGCTACTTTGTCGACACACTGCATAGCGCCGGTATCGGCGTCATTCTTGACTGGGTGCCGGCCCACTTCCCCAAGGATGCGCACGCGCTGGTGCGCTTTGATGGTACGGCACTGTTCGAGCATGCCGATCCGCGTCAGGGCGAGACCGCCGAGTGGGGCACACTGGCCTTCAATTTCGGCCGCCACGAAGTCCGCAGCTTTCTCATCTCCAGTGCCCTGTTCTGGCTGGAAGAGTTCCACCTGGATGGCCTGCGGATCGATGCGGTGGCGGCCATGCTGTACCTGGACTATGCCCGCCGGGAGGGCGAGTGGGTACCCAACCGCCACGGCGGCAGGGAGAACCTGGAAGCCGTGGCCTTCCTGCAGCAACTGAATACGGTCACGCACCGGGAGTGTCCCGGCAGCATGACCATTGCCGAGGAGTCCACCTCCTGGCCGGGAGTCAGTCGTCCGGTGCACCTGGGAGGACTGGGCTTTTCCATGAAGTGGAACATGGGCTGGATGCACGACACGCTGGAATATATGAAACATGACCCGGTCCATCGCCGCTTCCACCATGACAGTCTGACCTTCGGCCTGCTCTATGCCTTCAGCGAGAACTTCGTGCTGCCCTTCTCCCATGATGAAGTTGTGCATGGCAAGGGCTCGTTGCTGTCCAGAATGCCGGGAGATCGCTGGCAGCAGTTCGCCAACCTGCGTCTGCTGTATGCCTACCTCTTTGCCTACCCGGGCAAGAAACTGCTGTTCATGGGCGATGAACTGGGCGAACACAAAGAGTGGTCGCACGATCGCAGTCTTGATTACAGCCTGCTTCAGCAACCAATGAACCGGGGACTGTATCGCCTGGTGTCGGACCTGAACCGCCTCTACCGTGACGTGGGCGCGCTGCATACTGGCGATTTCGATGCCAGCGGCTTTGAATGGATCGACTGCCACGACGCGGACCAGTCCATCATCAGTTTCCTCCGCAGGGACACACACACATCGGGTCTGAAAAATGCATCAATGCTGGTCGCCGTCTGCAACTTCACACCGGTTCCCCGGCACGGCTATCGCATCGGCGTGCCCCTCGGTGGCGCCTGGCGTGAATGCCTCAACAGCGACTCGACCCATTACGGCGGCAGCGGAGTGGGCAACCAGGGCAGGGCTGTAGCCAGGAAGGCCGCGTGGATGGGACGGCACTATTCCATGGAAATCACCGTGCCTCCACTGGGCGCGGTCTGGTTCCGGCCGGAGGATGACGTATGACGGATCCATTAAAGGTATTGTTCGTGGCGACGGAAATGGCACCGCTTGTCAAGGTGGGCGGACTGGGCGAGGTCGTCGGTGCTCTGCCTGCCGCGATGCGTGCCCTCGGCCATGATGTACGCGTCCTGCTGCCAGCCTGCTCTCCCGACATGATCCGGCATGCGCGGCTGTTGGCCCGGCTGCCCGGCCGCCACACCCGGTTGCTGGAACTGCCGCGGGCAGAAGGTCAGGGTCCGGTGTGGCTTCTTTCCAGTCCGGCGCTGCTGCGGCGGGGCGGGCGCCCCTACCTGAACCGCAGCGGCCATCCCTGGGCGGACAACCCCGTACAGTTCGCCCGGCTGAGCCGGGTGGCTGCCGATCTGGCCCTGGGGCGACTGCCGGTGGACTGGCAGCCGGACGTGGTGCATTGCCATGACTGGCATACTGCACTGACTGCCTTGTGGATGCGGGAGGAAGACAGTCCGGCCGCCTCAGTATTCACCATACACAACCTGGGTTACATGGGACGTTTTGATGCCGCCCTGTTGCCCCGTCTCGGCGTGTCTCCGACACACCACCATATTGACAGCCTGGAGTTCCACGGTGATATCGCCCTGATCAAGGCCGGATTGATTCATGCGGATCAGTTGACCACGGTAAGCCCGTCCCATGCACGGGAGATCCGGACACCCGACTACGGTTGCGGGCTGGAGGGGCTGCTGGAAACCCGTCGTGAGCAGCTGACCGGCATTCTCAATGGCATCGATACCACCGCCTGGAACCCGGCCACCGACCCACTGCTGGCGCATCATTTCAATCACCGCGACCTGGCACGTCAGGGAGGTCTGACCGGCAAGGCCAGGATGCGGGACGAGCTGGACAGAGAGCTGAACCTGGTCCCGGGATACGGCGCCGACCCGGCTCTTGCCGTCTATATCGGGCGACTGGTCGAACAGAAAGGCATCGACCGGATTGTTGCCGCCATCCCTGCCCTGATGGCCCGCGACGTCCGGTTGGTTGTGCTGGGAGAGGGGGATCGCCACCATCACCGGGCGTTGGAGACAGAAGCCCGTGAGTGGCCGGGACGCGTCGTGTTCCGGGCCGGTTTCGATGAAGCGCTTTCGCACAGGCTATATGCAGGTGCCGACCTGTTGCTGATGCCGTCCCGCTACGAGCCCTGCGGGCTGTCACAGCTTCATGCCATGCGCTATGGCACAGTGCCGATTGTCAGCCGGACCGGTGGTCTGCTCGATACCGTAATGGACCCCCGTTCCGATGAGCAGCAGGCGACGGGCTTCCTGCTAGATACAGAGGATACGGACGGTATCGCACATGCCGTGGATCGGGCGCTGGCGTGCCGCGGCGACAAACCGTCCTGGAACCGGATCATGAAAAACGCCATGACATGGCCATGTGACTGGTCCACCAGCGCGGAAGCCTATGAAGCGGTCTACCGGGCAGCGATCAGGGATCGCAGGTCCCGCGACATGGCAAGCCGGGTGATGCCCTCCAGGCCAGGCTCCGGACTGGTCAGTGCGTGAACGGGAACCCTCCGCAGAAGCGTCTCCATACGCCCCTTGTCCCGGAACGGATGGTTGAAGTTGTCTTCACTCAGATAGGGATGGATGCTGCGAATGACACCACCGGCCAGATAGACGCCGCCGGTGGCCATGGCATGGAGTGCGGCATTACCGCAGAAGGCACCGAGTATCCGGGCGAACTGATCAATGGCCTCACAGGCCCGCTCATCTCCCACGCCGGCCCGACGGACAATCTCCGCGGGACGCTTGCGGTCGCTCGCCGCCTCATCGGCCGGCCGGCTACCAGCCTGCTCATGAATGAAGTCGTACAACGCAGCCAGGCCCGTGCCCGAGGCGAGCCTTTCGTAGCTGACATGGCGGTAGCGCCTGTCCATCCACCCCGACAATGCCGCCTGCCATTCCGTGCGGGGTGCAAAATCGCTGTGACCTCCTTCCGATGGCAGCACATCCAGGTGGCATGAACGTCCGCTCCAGGTGGTCATGCCGAGACCAGTGCCGACCGACACCAGCAGTCCACGCCCAGGCGACGCTCTCCCCCGTTGGATGGTCACCAGGGAACGGCGATCCAGGGCAGGAATGATATGGGCCATGGCTTCCAGGTCATTGACCAGATGGACCTCGGGCAGGGCCAGGCGGCTGGACAGCACCCGCCTGTCCGTCTCCCAGGGCAGATTGGTGAACTGTACCCGCCCATCAATGACCGGACCGGCCACGGCCAGCCACGCGCCCTGCAACGCACAGCGTTCCGACCGGGAGAGTTCATCCAGGAAAGACAGGACCGCTGTCTCCAGGGAATCGAAATCGTGACTGTGCCATTCCGCTTCGTGGCGGATCCGCCAGCCTTCCCTGTCCGCCTCCACCACGCGGAGCCGCACTCTGGTACCACCGATATCCCCCACCAGAAAATGTACGCCAGTGCCCGGCATGATCAGCAATCCCTCCGGTTACGATTTCATCAGTCTGACACGTGATTTCCGAATATTGATGACTGCGGTCAACGGCCAGGTGCCCCGAACACAGCATACTGTCTATCAGGGTCAAACAGAAAATACAGGAGAAAGCACATGTCAGTTGCAAAGGTCATTGAGATCAGCGCCTCATCCACCGAGAGTTTCGAGGATGCCATACGCCAGGGCATTGATACCGCCTCGCGGACCGTGGACAACATCAAGGGCGCCTGGGTGGCGGAGCAGAAAGTGACCGTGGAAAATGGCAGGATCAATGGCTACCGGGTAGATATGCGCGTGACTTTCGTCCTTGATTGAATGCTCGGTCTTCAGGAAGGTATGCTCTCAGGGACAAGGGCCGTGCATTTGCTGCACGGCCCTTTTTTTGCCGCACGACGTCAGCTTTTGACCGGAATACGATTGGCCTTGCTCTTCTTCGCCTTTGGAATGGTGATCTCCACCACTCCCTTCTCTGAACGGGCGTCCACTTTATCGGCATCCGCTGCATCGGGAAGACTGAACCGGCGATAGAAACTGCCATGGAAACGCTCTGTACGCTGGTAGTTTCCATCACCCGTTGATTTCTCTTCTTTCCGCTCACCGCTGATGGTCAGCAGGCCATTGTCCAGCGTGATGTCCACGTCCTTCGGGTCCACTCCGGGCACATCCACCTGGATGAGATATCGGTCGGGTTCTTCCCGGATATCCACCGCCGGGTTCCATTCCCCCATCCCCATGGACTCTTCCGGCCGGGACAGCATGGGAGAGAAGCGGTCGAAGAATCGGTCGAAGTCCACGTCCAGATCCGGCAACCAGTTCCGGCGCGGCGAACTCGGCATTTTCATATCAGTACCTCCAGAATCTACAGCACCCGATGCCAACCACCGGGCGTCACCATATACTGTTCCCGTACATGGCCAGTGCGCATTGACGGTGGTCATCCATTCAGGCGGAGAGTACCAAACATGTCGAACCACAGAGACAGCATCGCCCTGGTCACCGGCGCGGCGGCCGGCATCGGCAGAGTCAGAACTGGAGAATTTCGACCGCGTGATCAATTTCAACTTGCGTGGCGTGTTCCTTTACATGAAGGCGCTACCGGGCATCATGACCGGTCAACAGTCCGGATCCATCTTCAACATGGCCTCCGTCGCCGGTCTGCCCGCGTACTGCGCGTCCAAGGGCGGAGCACCCGATCACCCGCGGCATGTCCATGGGTATCATTGATGTCCTTGAAGTCATTGAGACCCAGAAACAGCAAAGCCAGGCGGGTGTGGTGGCGATGGGCCGCGCGCATGGCCGTCATATCCCGCGCCACACCAATCCGCACACCGTCCTCTTCGGAATAACGGGCAGACCAGAGGACGGATACCGTAGTGCCATCCTTGTGGATATAACGGTTACAGAAGTCGTTGTGGGACTTACCGTCCATAACGCGAACAATGGACTCTCGTGTGGCACCGTGGTCCTCTGGATGCACGTAGTCGGTGATCGGCGTGCCCGTCAGCTCATCGGCACGATAGCCGAGCAATGCCTCACACGCATCGCTCACATAGACGATCCTGCCGTCCTGATCGACCACGAAGACAGCGTCATGCAAAAGATGGGTCAGTTTGGGAAAAAGCGAGTTCAGATCAACGGGCATAGTTCAGGGGGATATGGTGATTCATATAGAGCCAGTATAGCGCAGCGGGTCCAACTGGGGGTCACAAACCCGTCTGTTGTGCATCCCGGTATTCCGCGGATTCACAGATTGATGTCACCCTGTACGACTTCCACCGTCTGGCCAGCCACCCGGATTTCATCCGAAGGCTGGCATTCAGACTGCCGGTGACCGGATCCTCATAGCCTCCCCCTCCGACAAACGCCCGTACCTCGAGATCTGCGTCATGGCTGGCATCATGAGGACCCGCGACACCCAGATTGAGCGGAGACAGTGTCGCCCAATCGGGCGTGAGGGAGAGCACCTGCTGTGCAGAACGCAGCAGGACGGCGCACCATCCTGGTCCGTTATCCACCCACTGATGTCCCACGATATCCGAGAGCGACAGATTGAAAGCCCTGACGATCCGATTGACCACCTCGTCCTCCAGCGGCCCCGAACGGACCAGCGGTGGCGCCGAAAACGCCAGCAGTGAACCCTCTCTCCGGACAGGGATCAGTCCCGCTGCACATTGCTGCACGATCACGTCTGATTCGGCCGGTTTTCCACCCGCTGCCAACCAGGCGCAGCATGATCCCAACGTCGGATGGCCGGCAAACGGAAGCTCGCCGCCGGGTGCAAAGATTCGCAGTCGGTAGTCGGCCTGCGGTTCGTCCGGCTGCAGCAGGAATGTGGTTTCGGACAGGTTGGTCCAGCGTGCCAACGCGGCCATCTGTTCGTCAGACAGTGCATCCGCGCCATGGACCACGGCCACCGGGTTTCCGGAGAGTGGGTCAGCCGAAAATACGTTGACTTGTGAGAATCGATAACGGGGCATATTGGTAGTGTCTCTTGTTGCAAGAATGGGCGGCGGGTCAAACAACGTCCACTGTCAATCAGGACAGATGCCAGATCTGCTCCCGGGCCGCACAGATCCCCTTGAGACCGCCACGCACTTCGACCTGTTCAAGGAGTTCCACCTCATACCGGTCCGCATAGTGCGATGCGATCTCTGTGGCATTCACAGAGAACGGCGGTCCCTTCATAAGGCGCTGGTCGTATTCGAAAGTGATCAACAGTTGCGGCGAGCGATCCGTAATCCGCATCAATCGCTCGGTATAACGCACGCGCAGATCCCCGGGCATGGCGACCAGTGCCGCGCGATCGTAGATGGCGTCAACGTCTCCGAGCATCGCTCCCGATAGCTCAAAGAAATCACCGACGAAAACGTCGAGACCCGGGCCAGAGTAGACCGTGAAGGCATCGGCTACCGATATGTCGGGCTCCACCCCCAGATCCTGAAACAGTTCGCGAACGGCCACTTCACTCAACTCGCAACCGACCACTCGCAGTCCCTGCGACAGCAACCAGGCAACGTCACGCGTCTTGCCGCACAAGGGCACGAAGACCCGCTGCCCCTTTTCAAGCCCCAGTACGGGAAACCACCGGGTGAGAAGAGCATTCCCTTCGGGCTCGTGGAACCCCAGGTCTCTCTGGTTCCAGCGCCGATGCCAGAATTCTGGCTCCATGATACGTCCCCCTCTCTCCACCTTTTCATGCAAAACGCCATGTGCCAGGTTCAGCGGAATTTTCCACTGATAACCGCTCCGAGTCTCCGCAGGGTTACAATGGTACCATTTACGGAATCCGAACCGTGGTGATTCCGGTTCTGTTCGAGACGACATCCTGACCCGCAAAAAGGCGCCCGTGCCAATGATTGCAACCGAGGACACCAGTGCCGACCGGCGCCTGCGACAGGCGCGCAATGTTGTGCTGATCGCGTTGACAGTCGGATTTTCCGGTGCCTTGCTTGGCGTGGTCTTTGGTATCCTGGCCGGAACCGTCATTGGACCTGATGCCTGGCTCATCGCGGTTCTGGGCGCGGTAACGGGCAGTCTGATGGTGCTGGTGTTGTTGAAGCCGGCAATGGCGACCAGTGTGGTCACCGGTGTACTGACCGTCTATTTCGCCGTTCATCTCAATGCCGGTGTCATCATTGTCTACCAGGCTACCGGAGAGGTGCTGCGGATCATCCCCTACCTGGTCTGGTTCTTCCCTCTGGTGGTATTTCACCAGTTCACGAATTTCGGCTTCCACAAACGCGCGATCAGCATTCTCGTCACCCTGAGCCCGATACCGATGTCCGCGTATGTTCTTGCGCATCCGACACAACCCGTCGCCATCGCAACCCTGGACGCGATGGTGACCTTCCTGTTCAGTTTTTTCATCTTTGTTCTGTGTTTCGGTTTTTTCACCCGCCACCGTGATGAGGAGGTTCAGCGCGCGGCCAGGGCGGAGGAGGCGGATCGCAGCGCCGCCGTACTCCGGGTGAGCGAAGAGCGCTTCAGGCTGCTGGGGCTGGCCACCAATGACCTGATCTGGGACGCCGACCTGGCATCCGGCAAGGTCTGGTGGAGCGAATCATTGCTCACCACCTTCGGATATGACCCGGAAGGCCCCGGCACTGACTGGGTATCATGTCGACAGTGGATTCACCCGGATGACCGCGAACGGGTGGTCGGCAGCCTGGATCGCATCATCGAGAAGGGCGAGACCGGCGAGAGCGACTGGAGCAGTGAATACCGATTCGTCTGCGCGGACGGCCGCACGCTGGATGTGGTGTCCCGTGGTGTTGTCCTCAGCGATGAATCCGGCAAGCCGATCCGGGTGATCGGCAGTACCACGGATGTCACGGAGCTGCGGGTGCTGGAAAAGAAGTTGCGCCAGTCGCAGAAGATGGAAGCCGTGGGTCAGCTGACCGGCGGTATCGCCCACGATTTCAACAATCTTCTGACCATCATCCTGGGCAGTGCCGAAACGCTTGCCGACATTCACGCCAACAACCCGGACGCGCGAGCGTTGGCCAACAACACCATGCAGGCAGCGGAGCGAGGTGCCACCCTGACCGGTCGCCTGCTGTCCTTTGCGCGCCTGCAGGCACTGACGCCGGAGCATCTCACCCCGAGGGAACTGCTGAGCGGAATCGAAGGCCTGATCCGCCGCACAATTGCTGAGGATATCGAGATCGGAATCAACGTCGCTGCCGACGTGCTGCCCATCGAGGTAGATCGGGGTCAGCTTGAGAATGCCGTCCTGAATCTGGTGATCAACGCCCGCGACGCCATGCCCGAGGGCGGACGACTGACGATCGAGGCGACGAACGTGACGCTCTCGGAGGATGATCTGTTGCACTACGAAGGCATGAAGGCGGGTCAATACGTCGTCCTGGCCGTAACCGACAATGGCAGCGGCATGTCGCGTGACATCCTGGAGCGGGCGTTTGAACCGTTCTTCACCAGCAAGGCAGCCGGCAAGGGCTCGGGGCTTGGCCTGTCCATGGTCTGGGGATTCATGCGGCAGTCCAATGGTCAGGCCCAGATCTACTCGGAACCCGATGAGGGCACGACGGTCAGGCTCTACTTCCCCGCGGCGAAGAAATTGGCAGTGCCGGCGAAGACCCCGCCCGCGGCCGTCGGACTGGTGGGCGGGCAGGAGAACATACTCGTGGTCGAGGACAATGAGTCGGTGCGGCAATATGTTGCAGCGCAACTTGACGGCCTTGGCTACCAGGTCAGAGAAGCGGCGTCCGCCGCCGAAGCGCTTGCCATCGTCGACAGTGGCTGGCCCATCGACCTGCTGTTTACCGATGTGGTGATGCCCGGCGGCATGAATGGCAAGCAACTGGCCGATGCGGCCCGGCTCCAACGGCCCGCCCTCAAGGTACTGTTCACCTCGGGCTACACCGAAGATGCGATTGTGCATCAGGGCCGACTCGACCCCGGCGTGACCCTGCTGGGTAAACCCTACCGTCGCGCGGAGCTTGTCACCAAGGTGCGGCAGGTGCTGGATGGGGAATTGATCACGTAACGGCTCAGTTACGCCCGACGGCATACGCCACGGCATGGCATCGCCCCGGTTTACAGACAGTAATATAGTGGCCGGCCTCAGTGCCGCACGTCGACGACGAGGCGCGGCGGACTGCCGAGCTCCTGGACCCGATAGCGGTTCGGCGACTCGACGCCGAGGACCCAGGTCACGACGGCCTCGAAGTCACACGTCAGCTCCAGCTCGGCGAGCACGGGCAGGCCCGGCATGCGCTCACGGTCGGCGACTGTTGGTCGGCCTTCCTCGGTGTGTGCGTGAACCGGGTACATCCGGATCTCGAGCCAGCCATCGCCGGCGAGCTGGGTGACTTTGCCTGACCCGCATTTGCGTACGGGCCGGTCGATGTACTCGGTGTGGTAGCCCGGGACGCGTTCGGAGAATTCGAAGACGGTGCGATCGAAACCGTCATGGGTGGTAGTGCGGACGGCGACGAGTATCGTAGCGGGTGCATCGGATCGAGGGTGGTCGATGATGCCGGCTGTCCAGTCTGACACATGGGTGGCACCCTGATCAGATTCGCCCTGTGGCGGCCCGTGTCGCCCACCCGGAGGGCTGTGGCATCCAGTCACGGTGAGAAAGACAGTCGCGGCAAGCGCCGCGCAGAGGTATCGGACCTTCATTATCGACCCTTGAGGTGCTGCTGCGGACTCGCTGAGCCTTTCGAAGGTACATCTGCTCATTACAGAGATCGCCGTTTCCGCCGGTACATATTGGCATCAGCATGGTTCAACAGGGTGTCGGCGTCTTCTCCGTCCGCTGGATAACAGGC
>JBNJGU010000018.1:0-25090 GCA_051747985.1 Pseudomonadota bacterium
GGCCATCTCGGCCTCGACGATGGAGGCGATGTGCATGACATGGGAGTAACGCTCCACGAACATCCGCCGGGGCACCGTCACGCTGCCGGTTTTTGCCACTCTGCCGGCATCGTTGCGGCTCAGATCGATCAGCATCAGGTGCTCGGCGATTTCCTTGTCATCCGCCAACAGCTCCTTTTCCAGTGCCAGGTCTTCCTCTTCGGTGTGACCGCGCCGGCGGGTGCCGGCCAGCGGGCGCACGGTGATGTGTCCGTTCTCCACCCGGGCCAGAATCTCGGGCGAGGCACTGACCACATGGTGATCATCCAGATCGAAATACACCATGTACGGCGAGGGGTTGAGATAGCGCAGCGCACGGTAGATGTTCACCGGATCGCCATCATAGGGCAGGCTCATGCGCTGCGCCAGCACCACCTGCATGGCATCGCCGGCCAGGATATATTCGCGGATCCGTTCCACCGCCGACTCGAAAGCCGGTTGCTCGAAGCTGGAGCGGAAATCCTCCTCCACGCTCTGATCGGATACCGGGGTGTCGGGCAGAGCCATCGGTTCGCGCAGCTTTGCCTGCAGCGTGTCCAGACGCTGTCCGGCCTGTTCCAGCGCACCCTCCAGGGCCGGATCCACATTGACCACCAGCGAGATGGTGCCACGCAGGTTGTCGAACACCACCACTTCCTCGGACACCATCAGCAGGATATCGGGCGTACCGATCACGTCCCGGCCCGGCGCCGGCCCCAGTGTGGGTTCCACGTAGCGTACCGAGTCGTAGGAGAAATAGCCCACCAGGCCACCACAGAACCGGGGCATGTCCTCGGTATGTGCGACCCGGTACTGTTTGCGGAACTCATCGATGAACGTGAAGGGATCGGCGCTCTGCAGCTCGTCCACGACTCTGCCGTCGGTTTCCACCCGGATACTGTTACCCCTGACCCGGATTACAGTACGACAGGGCAGACCGATGATGGAGTAACGCCCCCACTTCTCGCCGCCCTGCACGGATTCGAAGAAATAACTGTAGCGCCCGCGGGCCAGTTTCAGCCAGGTACTGAGCGGGGTCTCGCAGTCGGCCAGCACCTCGCGTACCACCGGGATGCGGTTGTATCCCTGTGAAGCCAGGCTGGCGAACTGTTCTGCATCCGGTCTGCTCATGATCGTCCCGTTTCCTATACCGCCTGCAATTGTGCCAGTTCGCGGCGCATGGCCGCGATCGTGTCGGCGTAGCTGTCGCTGTTGAAAATGGCCGAACCGGCCACGAACATGTCGGCGCCGGCGCGGGCGACTTCGGCGATGTTCTGCACACCCACCCCGCCGTCGACCTCCAGACGGATGTCCTGACCGCTCTCGTCGATGAGCTGACGCACTTCGCGCAGCTTGCGCAGGGTGCCCGGGATGAACTTCTGTCCGCCGAAGCCCGGATTGACCGACATCAACAGCACCATGTCCAGCTTGTCCATCACATAGCGCAGACAGTCCGGCGAGGTGGCCGGATTGAGCACCAGGCCGGCCCTGCAACCCTGGTCGCGGATCAGCTGCAGAGAGCGGTCGATATGACCGGAGGCCTCCGGGTGGAAGGTGATGAAACTCGCCCCCGCCTTCGCAAAATCACCAATCAGCTGGTCCACCGGCGAGACCATCAGGTGCACGTCGATGGGCGCGGTGACACCATGATCGCGCAGCGCCTTGCAGACCATCGGGCCGATGGTGAGATTGGGCACGTAATGGTTGTCCATCACATCGAAGTGCACCACGTCGGCGCCGGCGGCCAGCACCGCGTCGACTTCCTCGCCCAGGCGGGCGAAGTCGGCTGACAGGATGGAGGGAGCAATGAGGTAATCGGTCATGTGAATCGGTCCTGTGTCGTGTTCGGTGGCATTTTACAGGGATTCGCGGTCGGCTGTCTGTCCGCGGCCCAGCTCGGCATCCAGGGTCGCCAGCCGATCGGGTGTACCGATGTCGTGCCAGCGGCCCCGGAACAGTTCCCCACTGATGCGGCCCTCGGCCATGGCCCGGCGCAGCAGCCCGACCAGGGGGCGGTGCCCGGGCGACACCCCGCGGAACAGGGCCGGGTCCAGCACGCTGATGCCACTGAAGGTGAAACGCGGTGCATCACCGTCGCTGCCGACCCGCCCCTGCCGGTCCAGCGTAAAGTCACCCGCCGGCGCATGGGCAGCGGGCGGCACCAACACCAGGTGGCCCAGCATGCCGGCCGGCAGCGCGTCCCGCAGCCGGGCAAAATCGTAGTCGGTCCAGATGTCTCCGTTGATCACGGCAAACGGCCCGTCCCCCAGCAGCGGCAGCGCCTGGCGGATCCCGCCACCGGTCTCCAGGATCTCGCTCTCCCGCGACCAGTGGATCCGCAGGCCCCACCGCTGCCCGTCGCCCAATGCCTCTTCCAGCTGCCGGCCCAGGTGATGGTGATTGATGATAACGTCCCGGAAGCCAGTGGCCGCCAGCCGTTGCAGATGCCAGCCGATCAGTGTGCGCCCGCCCACCGACAGCAGCGGCTTGGGCGTGTGCAGGGTCAGCGGCTGCATGCGCCGGCCGAACCCGGCTGCCAGAATCATCGCCTTCACGGACGCCGCTCCGCCAGACGGGCCTCCGCCAGGGGCATCAGCTCACCCGCAAACCAGTCATGGAATGCCTGCAGCGACGGGTGGGCGGCGGCCACGCGCCGGACATACTCCATCACCGCGGGCAGATCCCCCAGGTAGCGGGGCTTGCCGTCGCGCAGATACAGCCGCGAAAAGATGCCCAGCACCTTGAGGTGGCGCTGCAGTCCCATCAGATCGAAGTCCCGCAGGAACCGCTCATCGCTGTACTCCGGCACCACGCCCTGCTCCAGCAGGCGATCGCGGTAGCGCAGCGCCATACTCCGCACCGTTTCCGGCGTCCAGACGATGTAGCAGTCACGCAGCAGCGACACCAGGTCATAGGTCACCGGCCCGCACACGGCATCCTGGAAATCGATGACGCCCGGCAACCCGTCCGGCTGCTGCCGTCGCAGCATCAGGTTGCGGGAGTGATAGTCACGATGCACCAGCACCCGTGGCTGGGCCAGGGCGCTGTCCTCCAGCAGCCGGTACACGGCGTCCAGCTCGCCACGCCGCTCGCCCCTGACCGGATGCCGCAGCAGGGCAGCGCAGAACCACTCGTCGAACAACCCCATCTCCCGGCGCAGGGCGTCGCGGTCGTACAGCGGCAGATCCGTGACCGGCAGGCGCTGCAGGCGCAGCAGCGCGGCCAGCGCCCGGTCGTACAGCGCCGCCGCCTCCGTCCCGCCGTCGGGACCGTGCAGCTGTCGCGCCTGCTCCAGCGCCGGCAGATACAGCGCATCACCGAAGTCCTGCAGCAGCAGGAAACCCTCATCCAGATCGGCGGCCAGCACCGCCGGGGCCGGCACGCCATGAGCGAGCAGCCGCTGGGCCACCAGCACGAACGGACGACAGTCCTCCTGTTCTGGTGGCGCATCCATCAACAGGTACTGGTACGGCGGCTGTTCCAGGTGCAGCCGGAAATAGCGGCGGAAACTGGCATCGCCGCCCATCGGCTCGATACGATGTCCACCCGGACCGTGCCGCCCGCGCACCACCCGGTCTGCCCATTCACGCAGTCTGTCCCCTCTTTCGTCCATTCCGTCCGTACCCGTCGCCTTTGCTTTCACAGGGCAATACATTATCATGCCCCGGTTCGCACCATTCTATTGGATTGCCCGCCATAATGCAGTGTCCGAGACCCGTCATCCGTCTGACAGCCGCCGCCCTGCTGGTACTGTCAGGCCACTCGACGGGACAGGAAGCGGACAGCGACGAGGCCCGCACCGACTGGGTATCGCGCGACCGGCTGACACCGGAACAGCTCGCCGAACTGCCCACCGCCTGCTGCGGCCGCTTCATCGAGCCACTGCGCGAAGACCCCTACGCCGAAGCCGACCCGGAACAGTCACCCACCGTCATCGATGCCCCGGCCGGGCTGCGGCGCGAAGCCGACGGCGCACTGCACCTCAACGGGCCGGTACAACTGCTGCAGGGCTACCGCTCCATTAACGCCAGTGACTCCGCCACCCTGCGCGACGAGGAGGAGACCATCTCCCTGCAGGGGCAGGTCGAGTTCCGCGAACCCGGTCTGCTGCTGCGCGGCGACAGCGCCTTCATCGATCAGGGCAACGAGACCGCCACGCTGGAACAGTCCGGCTTCCTGCTCTACGAGACCGGCATCCATGGCGAAGCCTCGCGTATCCACCACGACAGCGAGTCGGGTCTGATCACGGTCAGCAACAGCGCCCTGAGCCGCTGCGAACCGGGCAATGAATTCTGGGTGCTGCATTCACGCGAACTGGACATCGACAGCGAGGCCGGCATGGGCTATGCCCGCGACGTCACCCTGCGCATCCGCGACGTGCCGGTGTTCCGCTACCCCTTCACATTGCCGTTCCCGGTCACCGACCAGCGTACCTCCGGCTTCCTCGCACCCTCGGCCAGCACCCGGCGCCGGGGCGGACTGGACATCGCCACGCCCTATTACTTCAACCTGGCCCCTCACTACGATGCCACGGTGACGCCGCGCATCCTCAGCGAGCGCGGCCCCATGCTGGAAAGCGAATTCCGCTACCTGTCGGACTGGTCGCTGAACCGCCTCACCACCGCCTGGATGCCCGACGACGACCAATACGATCCAGCACTGGCCGATCTGCCCGACGACCGTTCCCCGCCGGTCAACAGCCGCTGGTTCCTGGGCCTGGAACACGAAGGCCTGCTGGGACGACAGTTCCGCACACGGCTGGACTACAACGCCGTCAGCGACCGTGACTACTTCCGCGACATGGGCACCAGCGGCCTGAACCTGGACACCCGCTCGCACCTGAACCGGGAAGGCAGCCTGCAGTGGTTCAGCCGGGACTGGCAGACCACCGCCCGGGTCCAGCGCATCGAGGTGATCGACCCGCTGCTGGCCGACCGCGACATCAACCGCCCCTACGACCGCATGCCGGAACTGACCGTAAGCGGCAGCGAAGCCCTGCCCGGCGGACTTCAACTGTCGCTGGATTCCGGCTTCAGCCGCTTCGACCGCGACCTGGATCCGCGGCGCCTGTCCACCGGGCAGATCGACGGCGGCGCCCTGGTCACCGGTCAACGCACCGTGGCCGAAGCCCGGCTCAGCCGACCGTGGAGGACACCCGGCACTTTTCTGGTGCCCACGGTATCGCACCACTTCACCCGATGGGACCTGGATCAGCAGGCCGTCGGCACCGGGGAGCAGCCGGATCGCGGCATCACGCGGTTCAGCCTGGATGGCGGCCTGATCTTCGAGCGTCCGGTCCGGTTCGGGGACCTCAACCTGACCCAGACACTGGAGCCGCGCCTGTACTACCTGTACAGCGAATACGAGGACCAGAGCGAACTGCCCACCTTCGACACCACACAGCGCTACCTGAGCTTCGACCAGCTGTTCCGGCCCGACCGGTTCGGTGGTCATGACCGTGTCGGCGATGCCAATCAGATCAGTGCCGCGCTCAGTACCCGCTTTGTGGATGAGCAGGGCAGCACGCGGGCCCGTGCCGACATCGGCCAGATCTTCTATTTCGAGGACCGCCGGGTATCGCCGGACAGCCCCCTGCAGCAGTGGCAGATCGTGCAACCGATGCAGCGGTCCCGCTCGGCACTGATCGGCCGGGGCCAATACAACCTGTCCCGGGACTGGCGCGTGCGCGGGGACGTGCAATGGAGCCAGCAGCGCTCGCGCGTGGAGGAAGGCACCTTCGCCCTGCGCTACCAGCGCGACCGCGATCACATCCTCAACATCGCCTACCGCTATCGCGAAAAGGCCGACTTCGAACTGGACCGGCCCGAGACGCTGGACCCGCAGGTCCGACAGACCGACATCTCCGCCGTATGGCCGATGAATGATAACTGGCGGTTCATCGGTCGATGGAATTACGATCACAGCAACAAGCGTAATCTTGAAAGCTTTGCCGGCGTCGAATACAGTAACTGCTGCACCACCATGCGCGTGCTGGTCAGGGACTGGGTCAACGACTACGAGTTTCTCGATTCACAGGCACGCCCCAATCGCGGCATCTATTTTCAGTTCACGTTGCACGGCCTGGGCAACGTGACCGGCGCCGGCATCAGCGATCTGCTGACTGAAGGCATTCCAGGTTTCAGGGAGTATCCATCCAATGAGTAGACCAACACGTCCCATCGCATCCGCCATCCTGCTGCTGACCGGCTGGCTGCTGACCGTCCCGGGCATCGCCCTGGCGCAGACGGCCGAGTCACCCCAGCGCGAGGTCCTGGATCGGGTAGTGGCCATCGTGGACGAAGGCGTCATCCTGCAGAGCGAGCTGGAAAACCGCCTGCAACAGGCCCGGGAGCGCGCCCGGCAGTCCGATCAACGGCTGCCCCCGGCGGACGTGCTCCGCGAACAGATCATGGAATCACTGATCGTCGAGAACCTGCAGCTGCAATGGGCCGAGCGGGTCGGCATCCGCATCGACGATGACACCCTGAACCAGGTCATGGGCAACATCGCTTCGCAGAACAACATGAGTTTCGACCAGTACGTCAACGCGCTGCAGCAGGCCGGCCGCTATCAGGAGACCCGCGAGCAGATCCGCCGCGAACTGGCCATCAACGAAGTGCAGCGCGGCATGGTCAACCGTCGCATCAACATCACCGAGCAGGAAATCGAGAACTACCTCAATTCCGAGCAGGGCCGCTCGTCCATGGAACCGGATTACATGGTCGACCAGCTGCTGGTGCCGGTCACCGGCAACGACAGTCCTCGGCGCATCGAGGCCAAGGAAGAATACGCCCGCGAACTGTACCAGCGCATCCAGCAGGGCGAGGCCTTTGCCGATGTCCGGATGAGCGCCCAACAGGGCAGCGACGGCATCGAGGCCAGTGGCAGCGAGCTGGGCTGGCGCAAGCGCGAGGAACTGCCGTCGCTGTTCGCCGAGGTGGTGCCGGACATGCAAATGGGCGAGGCCCACGAGCCACTGCGCAGTTCCAACGGCTTCCATGTCCTGTACCTGCGCGATGTGCGCGGCGACTCCAACCGCCTGGTCAACCAGGTCCGTGCGCGCCACATCCTGATCAGCCCCAGCGAGATCCGCACCGAAACCCAGGCGCAGCGGCTGGCCGAGGACCTGTACCAGCAGATCCAGGACGGCGAGAGCTTCTCCGCCCTGGCCCGCCAGTACTCCGATGACGACAACTCGGTGGTGGCCGGTGGCGACATGGGCTGGGCCAGCGAGGGCGGCATGCCGCCGCAGTTCGAGGAGCGCATCAGCGACCTGGAACCCGGCAAGGTCACCGAGCCGTTCCGCACCGACTTCGGCTGGCACATCGCCGAGGTGATGGACCGCCGTGAACGCGACCTGAGCCGCCAGTACCGGCGGCAACTGGCCGAGAACGCCATCCGCGAGCGCAAGTTCGAGATCGAGCTGGAGAACTGGCTGGTGGAACTGCGCGACGAAGCCTACGTGGAGATGCTCTGACGGGCCCCGCGGATGAGTCTGCGCATCGCCATCACAGCCGGTGAACCCGCCGGCATCGGCCCGGACCTGTGCATACAGCTGGCCGGGGCCCTGGCCGACGGTTCACTGGACGTGGCCGGCGCCGAACTGGTGCTGGTCTGCGATCCGGACCTGCTGGCCCGGCGCGCCCGGCATCTGGGTCACAACCTGACCCTGCCGGAATGGTCCCCCGATACCGCCTCCACCGGACTGTCCATCCTGCCGGTCTCACTGCCCGGCGAGGACCATCCCGGTCACATGGACCCGGCCCATGCCCCGTGGATCCTGGAGACCCTGCGCACCGCCATCCGCGGCTGCCGCGACGGCCGCTTCGAGGCCATGGTCACCGGACCGGTCAACAAGGCCGTGATCAACGAAGCCGGCATTCCCTTCACCGGCCATACCGAGTTCCTGGCCGAGCACTGCGACACCGCCCGCACCGTGATGATGCTGGCCACCGAGGGCCTGCGCGTGGCCCTGCTCACCACCCACCTGCCACTGCGCCAGGTGGCCGACGCCGTCACCGCGCCGGCGCTGGAGGAGACCCTGGAGATCCTGCACCGGGACCTGCAGCGACACTTCGGCATCGAGTCGCCCCGCATCACGGTCTGCGGCCTCAACCCGCATGCCGGCGAGGGCGGCCACATGGGCCGCGAGGAGATCGACATCATCGAACCGGTGCTGGAACGGCTGCGCGCCGGGGGCATGCGACTGCGTGGCCCGCTGCCGGCCGATACCCTGTTCACACCGCCCATCCTGGCCGACACCGATGCCGTGCTGGCCATGTATCACGATCAGGGACTGCCGGTATTGAAGTACAAGGGCTTCGGCAACGCCGTCAACATCACCCTGGGGCTGCCGATCATCCGCACCTCGGTCGATCACGGCACCGCGCTGGACCTGGCCGGCACCGGTCGCTGCGACCCCGGCAGCCTGTTCCAGGCCATCCACACCGCCCGCGCCATGGTCCGGGCCTCGCGCCAGCAGGCCACCTCATGAGCCGATCCCATGCCGGTACCGGACCCGGAGGGCACCGTGCCCGCAAGCGCTTCGGACAGAATTTCCTGCACGACGAGCACATCATCCAGCGCATCATCGACGCACTGGCTCCGGCGGCCGGCGAGACCATCGTCGAGATCGGCCCCGGCCGCGGTGCCCTGACCCGTCACCTGGTGGACAGCGGCGCCGACCTGCAGGCCATCGAGCTGGACCGGGACCTGGCCGGGTACCTGCAGAGCCTCTATCACCACAACCCGCACTTCACCCTGCACCAGGGCGACGTGCTGAAATTCGACTTCTCCCGCCTGGCCACGACACCGGACAGCCTGCGCGTGATCGGCAACCTGCCCTACAACATCTCCACGCCCTGCCTGTTCCACCTGCTGACGTACCGCCACCTGGTGCGCGACATGCTGTTCATGCTGCAGCGCGAGGTGGTCGACCGCATGGCCGCCGCGCCCGGCGACAAGGCCTATGGACGCCTCAGCGTCATGCTGCAGTATCACTGCCGCATCGAGCCCCTGTTCGAGGTCCCCCCCGGCGCCTTCTCGCCGCCACCGAAAGTGACCTCGGCCATCGTCCGGCTGGTGCCGCTGCAGGCGCCGCGCGAACCGGCCCTGGACGAGGCCCTGTTCGCCAGCGTCGTGCGTCATGCGTTCTCGCAGCGCCGCAAGACCTTGAAAAACGGCCTGCAAGACCTCATATCACCGGAAACAGCGCTGGACTGGCCGGTCGATCCCGGCCAGCGACCCGAGCGACTCGACGTGCGCGACTTCGTGCGCATCAGCAATGCGCTGGCGCGCCAGAACGGCACGACCGACACCACCACCGAAAGCGATCAACAGGCGAGGTAAGCCGGATGGCGACCACCATGGCAGAAGAACCGATCACCGACATCGAACACTGTATCGACATCTCCGTGAGCACACGCTACCTGGAAGAGCAGTCCGACCCGGACAGTGACCGCTACGCCTTTGCCTACACCATCGGCATCGAGAACCGCAGCGAGCACTCGGTCCAACTGCTGGGCCGGCACTGGATCATCACCGACGACAACGAGCATGTCGAGGAAGTGCGCGGCAGCGGCGTGGTCGGCCTGCAGCCCACCATCAACCCGGGGCAGCGTTTCGTCTACACCAGCGGCGCCGTGCTCTCCACCGAATTCGGCACCATGCAGGGCAGCTACGACATGGTCACCGGCGAGGGCGAGGCCTTCACGGCGGAGATCCCCGCGTTCCTGCTCTCGCGCCCGCTGCGGGTACACTGATCCGGCATGGCCATCTATGCCATCGGCGACATCCAGGGCTGCTACAAGCCACTGCGCAGGCTGCTGAAAAAAGTCGATTTCGACCCGACGGCGGATGAACTGTGGTGCGTCGGCGACCTGATCAACCGGGGGCCGCGTTCACTGGACACCATGCGCTACCTGCGCGACCTCGGTGACGAGGCCGTGCGCGTGGTGCTGGGCAACCACGACCTGCATTTCCTGGCGCTGTATCACGACTGTATCAGCGACAATGGCAACCATACCCTGAAAAAGCTGCTGAAGGCCCCGGACAGCGCGGAGCTGACCGACTGGCTGCGCCGCAAGCCGCTGGCCTACCACCGCCGGGTGAAAGGCCCGGATGGCGAGCAGGACTACCTGATGGTCCACGCCGGCGTGGCCCCCGGCTGGACGCGGGAGAAAACCCTGACCCTGTCCGCCGAGGTGGAGCAGGCCCTCAAGAGCGACCACTACCCGGAACTGCTGCGCCACATGTACGGCAACCAGCCGGACTGCTGGGACGATGACCTGCAGGGATTCGAGCGGTTGCGCGTCATCATCAATTACCTGACCCGGCTGCGCTTCTGCAATGCCGAGGGCCGCATGGACTTCGGCAGCAAGAAAGGCGTGGATACCGCGCCCGAAGGCTTCCGGCCCTGGTTCGAGTTCGAGCAGCTCACCCCCGGCACCAACATCCTGTTCGGGCATTGGGCCGCGCTGGAGGGCGAGACCCGCCGACCGGGAGTGTTCGCCCTGGACACCGGCTGCGTCTGGGGCCGCGAACTGACGATGATGCGCCTGCGGGACCACCGGCTGTTCAGCGTCTGAGGGCAGGGGCCCGCCTTCAGTGGTAGACTGCACGCCATGGAAACCTATCTGGTGGGCGGCGCGGTCCGCGACAATCTGCTCGGACTCGGTCAATCGGACCGCGACTGGGTCGTGGTCGGCTCCACCCAGCGGGAGATGGAGGCGGCCGGTTTCCGCCCGGTGGGCCGCGATTTTCCCGTATTCCTGCATCCGGACAGCGGCGAGGAGTATGCGCTGGCCCGCACCGAGCGCAACTCCGCGCCCGGTTATCGCGGCTTCGTCGTCAACGCCTCCCCCGACGTCACCCTGGAAGAGGACCTGCAGCGCCGCGACCTGACCATCAACGCCATGGCACAGGACACCGACGGCCGGCTCATCGATCCCTGGGGTGGACACCGGGACCTCCAGGATCGCCTGCTGCGCCATGTGTCCCCCGCTTTTGTGGAAGACCCGCTACGGGTGCTGCGCGTGGCCCGTTTCGCGGCCCGGTTCGCCCCCCTGGGTTTCACCGTGGCCGACGAGACCCGGCGGCTGATGCGACAGATGGTGGACGACGGCGAACTCGAGCATCTGGTGCCCGAGCGGGTCTGGCAGGAAACCGCGCGCGCCCTGGCCGAGGCCGATCCGGCGATCTACGTGCAGGTGCTGCGTGACTGCGGCGCCCTGGCCGTGATCCTGCCCGAGGTCGACCGCCTGTTCGGCGTGCCACAGCCCGAGGCCCACCACCCCGAGGTCGACACCGGCGAACACGTGCTGCTGTGCCTGCGCCAGGCGGCCCGTCTCGACACCGACACCACCGTGCGCTTCGCGGTGCTGATGCACGACCTGGGCAAGGGCCTGACTCGGAGGGACAACTGGCCCCATCACTACGGCCACGAGCAACTCGGCGTGCCCGCCATCGAGGCCGTCTGCGACCGGCTGCGCGCACCCAATGAACACCGCGCCCTGGCCGTCATGAGCGCCCGGTTTCACACCCATTGCCACCGCATGCCCGACATGAAGCCCGCCACGGTAGAGAAACTGCTGGAGCAGCTGGACGCGTTCCGCCGCCCGCAGCGTTTCGAGTCCTTCCTGCTGTGTTGCGAGGCCGACGCCCGCGGCCGCACCGGTTTCGAGGACCGCCCCTATCCGCAGGCGGACTGGTTGCGCCGCTGCCGGCAGGCCGCCGCCGACATCGACCAGCGCGCCATCGTCGAATCCCTGTCCCCGGAACAACGGCGGGGCGAAGCCATCCGCCAGGCCATCCAACGCGCCCGCCAGAGCGCGGTCGCGGCGGTACTCGATACGATCCGCGATCAGCGGGCCGCCGGGGAGGCATCGACCGCCCATGACTGACGTGGTTCTGCTCACCGGTGCCGCCCGGCGCATCGGCGCCGCCACCGCGCTGCACTTCCACCGTGCCGGGTGTCGCGTCCTGGTGCACTGCCACCAGTCGGTCCGGGAGGGACAGACGCTGGTGGATGGCATGAACCACCAACGCTCCGGTTCCGCCGCCCTGCTGCGGGCCGACCTGAACGACCACGACGCCGTGCTCCGACTGGCACGGGAGGCCGTCTCCTGTTTCGACCGGATCGATGTCCTGGTCCACAACGCCAGCCGCTTCTATCCCACCGCCTGCGGCGACACCACGCTGGCGCAGTGGGATGACCTGATGAACAGCAACGCACGCTCGGCCTGGTTCCTGTCACAGGCGCTGCAACCCGCCCTGCGTCAGCGTCGGGGCAGTATTGTCAGTCTGGTGGACATCAACTCGGCCCGGGGCATGGCCGGTTTCGTGCCCTACACCATGGCCAAAGCCGCACTGGAAGCCATGACCCGCTCGCTGGCCCGGGAACTGGCGCCGGATGTCCGCGTCAATGCCGTGGCACCCGGCGCCATCCTGTGGCCCGAACACATGGACGACAGCGGTGATGCCGACGCCCAACAGCAGCGCATGCTGGATGGCATCCCGCTGGGCCGACTGGGCGCCATGGAGGACATCGCCGCGGTCGTATACTTCCTGGCCCGCGATGCGTACTACGTCACCGGCCAGACCCTGCGCGTGGATGGCGGACGCGCCCTGACCCCGACCTGATATCCCCCATCACTGCCGCTTATAACACGTTGAAACGCCGTCGGATTCCGTCCAGACGACTTCCCCGGTCCGGGAATGTCGAGTAGCATGCCGGGAGGGATGCGGTACCGGACACATGGCGCACCGCCCCGATGGAACGGCCAACAAAACCAATAATACGACCGAACAAGAGACACGCCTATGCTACCCAGACGCGCCCATGGTGAAGTCCAGCCCGGTATCAAGTGGGGCCCCTTCACACTCCGCATTCCGTTCATCCACATGCGCTTCGCGCTGCCCGAGGTCCTGCAGGGCATCTGCGTGGCCGGCGCCACCGGCCTGGCCCTGGTGCCGGTGATGACCGCCTCGTTCGGACTGACCTTCGACGAAGCCGTGACCATGGCCATGCTGCACACCATGCTGATCGCCTCGGCCTGGTTCTTCTTCGGCGACCCCTACGCCCCCGGCTGGCTGACGCCGGCACTGCCGTTCATCTTCGCCTTCGTGATCAGCCCGGACCGCAGTCCGGAGGAACAGTTCCAGCTGATGACGGCCCTGTCGATCAACTTTGCCGCGCTGCTGATGTTTCTGGGGATCACCGGCCTGGGCGGCAAGCTGGTCAAGCTGGTGCCCGATGTGCTCAAGGGCGGCATCATCCTGGGCGCCGCCATTGCCGCCTTCCTGCGCATCTTCGACATGGATGATCCGGCCGGCGCGCTGGTCACGGCCCCGATCGCCGCCATCGCCGCGCTGGCGCTGTGCATGTTCCTGGCCTTCTCCAAACCCTTTCAGCGCGCCGCCGTGGGCCGACCCTGGCTGACACGGCTGGCCAGCCTCGGCCTGCTGCCGGCCTTCCTCGCCGCCGGCGTGGTGGGCTGGCTGACCGGCGAGATGGATTTCAACATCCGCACCGGACTGCTGGACGTGCCCACCCATGCCACTTCCATGTGGGCCAAGGCCTCGCCGCTGGTGATCGGCTGGCCCGATCTGCAGATGCACATCGCCGCCCTGCCACTGGCCTTCATCACCTACATCCTGTTCTTCGGGGACCTGGTGACCGGTGACGCCATGATCAAGAACGCCGCGCCCATGCGCCCCGACGAAAAGCTGGACGTGAACAACAACCGCGCCCACATGGCCACCGGCATCCGTAACGGCGTGATGGGGATCATCGCCCCGTTCTTCGGCACCCAGGGGGTACTGTGGACCGGCATCCAGGTGATCGTGCTGAAGCGCTGGGTGACCGGCCGCGACCGGATGGACTCCATCTATGATGGCATCTCCGCCTACTACGTGTACGGCTTCCCGGTGCTGTTCATCGTGCTGCCCATCGTCACCCTGCTGCAGCCGCTGCTGCCCATCGCGCTGGCGGTGACGCTGCTACTGACCGGTTTCGCCTGCGCCACGCTGGCCATGACCTACGTCACCGACTCCACCGAACGCGGCGCCATGGTGCTGACCGCCATGGCCTTCGCCCTGTTCGATCCGTGGACCGGACTGCTGGCCGGGCTGGCGACCATTTTTGTGGTGGTGGGTCCGCACGTGTTCGTGCAACGCAAGCAGATGCTGGACGAGGAAGGCGAAGCGGACATAGAGGACATGGCGCCGGAGAAAGCGAAGCCTCGGACGGATCCCTGACAGGTCAATCGACCGCCCGCCCTGGAGCCTCAGGGACAGGCCGCGCGAAAACTCGCCGGACTGTGTCAGAGGCTCCTGCCGTTCCAGGTGAAATCGACCGGCCACAGGCGTTGTCGTGACCGGTCGTAGTCCCGCCAGAGCTGACGGTAGGTGCGCCCCTCCCCGGGGTGCACCGCCTCCGGCAGCACCTCGCTGAGCGGCCACAGCACGAAGGCATTCTTCAGCACCTCGGGACGCGGCAGGGTCATGCCCTCGTGCTCCCCGCGCAGATCGCCGTAGGTGAGGATGTCCACGTCCAGCGTCCGGCTGCTGAAGCGGGCCTGATCGCGACGCCGGCCCTGTTCGTCCTCCAGGGTCTTGATCCAGTGTGACAGCTCGGCCAATGGCAGCGACGTGCGCAGCGCCACCACCATGTTGAGGAAATTGCTGCCATCGAAGCCCACCGCCTCGCTTTCGTAGACCCGCGACAGGGTCAGCTCACCGAAGCGCTCGTGCAGCGCATCCAGCGCCGCCCGGGTATGGTGGTCGGGCTCCAGGTTGCTGCCGATACTCAGCGTGACGGTGACGGGCGAATGGCTCATGCCACCTCCGGCCGGCGACCCCGCTCGATGACCACGCCCACGTCGCGGGCGCCGGTCACCGCGCCGGGCTTGCCCACCCGCAGCCGCAGCCAGGGCACCTCGAACTCATCCAGCACGATGGCGGCGATGTGCTCGGCCAGGGTCTCGATCAGCAGGAACTCACTCCCGCCCACGAAGGCGATCAGGCGCTTGGACACGGCCTTGTAATCCAGTGCCAGGGCAATGTCCTCGCTGGCCGCGGCCGCGCGGATGTCGGTGGCCATGTCCAGGTCCAGACTGACGGTCTGGCGGATCTGCCGCTCCCAGTCGTAGATGCCGATGACGGTGTCGATTTCCAGCTCACGTATGTAGACGATGTCCATGCAGGCTCCGGCCCCGGTTCATGTAGTGTCTGTCGGCAGTGGCGGCAGGCTTTCCAGCGACCAGCGCGGCCTGACGTCCACCGCCAGGTCCGAAGACAGCCCGCCCATCAGCCGCCGACAGCCGGCGTAGGCGATCATCGCGCCATTGTCGGTACAGAAGCGCAGCTGCGCGTAGTACAGGCGCGCCCGCTCCTTTTCGGTCATCGCGCCGAGCTGCTCGCGCAGGCGCAGGTTGGCACTGACGCCACCGGCGATCACCAGTCCCTTCATGCCGGTCTGCTGCAGCGCCCGGCGGCACTTGATGGCCAGGGTCTGCGCCACGGCCTCCTCGAAGGCCAGTGCGATGTCGGCTCTGGTCTGCTCGCTGACCTCGCCACCGCCGACCTCGACCTGCTCCTCCAGCGTGTTGCGCACAAAGGTCTTCAGGCCACTGAAGCTGAAATCCAGCCCCGGCCGGTTGGTCATGGGCCGGGGAAACACGAAACGCCCCGGCTCGCCGCGCGTGGCCAGCTCCGCCACCCGCGGCCCGCCCGGATAGGCCAGACCCAGCATCTTGGCCACCTTGTCGAAGGCCTCCCCGGCCGCGTCATCCAGCGACTCCCCCAGCAGGCGGTAACGGCCGATGCCCTCCACCGCCACCAGCTGCGTGTGCCCACCCGACACCAGCAGGGCCACGAACGGGAAGGACGGCGGGTCCGGCTCCAGCATCGGCGCCAGCAGATGGCCCTCCATGTGATGCACGCCGATGGCCGGCACGCCCCAGCCATAGGCCAGCGAGCGCCCCAGCATGGCACCGACCAGCAGTGCCCCGACCAGACCCGGACCGGCCGTATAGGCGATGCCGTCGATATCGGCCGCCTGCACACCCGCCTCGGCCATGACCTGCTCGATCATGGGCAGTGCGCGCCGCACGTGATCGCGCGAGGCCAGCTCGGGAATCACCCCGCCATAGACCGCGTGCAGATCCACCTGGCTGTACAGCGCATCGGCCAGCAGGCCACGCTCGCTGTCATACAGGGCAATGCCGGTCTCGTCACAGGACGTCTCGATGCCAAGTACGCGCATGGGCGGGTGAAAGTACTCCTACAGGGGGCCGGTCCCTACGGGCGGACCATGAAAAGGCGACATGATAAGCCAGTCAGCCCCAGCTGCGCCAGCGGCGTGGCCCCCAGGGGCCTCTGGGCCGGCATGGCGAGTCTCTGCGGTAGTCTGGCGTGCCTCATGGCAAGGCGCTGTGCGCCGCCAATGGCCGTAGCCCTTGGCAAGCACAGCAACGCCGCCAGGAGGTGCACCAGGCTGGCGCAGAGGCTTGACATGCCGGTTCAGAGGCCCCTGTAAACATTTTTTTGCATTTGTGCAAAACGCGCATTACCATATGCGCCCCTTTAGGTATCCAGAAACGGAAGGTGAACCTGCAATATGCCAAGCGTAAAGCTGAAAGAGAACGAACCGTTTGACGTTGCACTGCGACGTTTCAAGCGCTCCTGCGAGAAAGCAGGCATTCTGGCGGAAGTCCGCCGCAAGGAATTCTATGAGAAGCCCACCGCCGCCCGCAAGCGCAAAGCCGCCGCGGCCGTGAAGCGTCACATGAAGAAGCTGGCCCGCGAGAACAAGCGCGCCAAGCGTCTGTACTGATCCCGGTCCCACCACTGGTTACCGACCCATGGCCGACAGCCCGCTGAAGCAACAGCTCTCCGATGCCGTCAAGGACGCCATGCGCGCCCGTGACAAGACCCGGCTGGGCACGCTGCGGTTGGTCATGTCGGACATCAAGAAGGTCGAGGTGGACGAGCGCATCGAGCCCGATGACGCCCGCGTACTCGCCATTCTCGAGAAAATGATCAAGCAGCGGCGCGACTCGATCCAGCAGTACCGCGACGCCGGCCGCGACGAGCTGGCCGATGTCGAACAGGCCGAGATCGAGATCCTGCAGGAGTTCATGCCCGCCGCCCTCGACGACGCCGAGATCGATGCCCTGATCACACAGGCCATCGCCGACACCGGCGCCGAGGGCATGAAGGACATGGGCCGGGTGATCGGCCAGGTGCGCCCTCAGGTGGCCGGCCGCGCCGACATGGGCGCCGTCAGCGCCCGCGTCAAGGCCCTGTTGAACGCCGGCTGAACCGCCCGACCTGGACGGCGATTCTTCACTGCCCACCACGTTGCCGAACCGGCAAGCTGCTATACTGCCGACATGGCCGGACTGATCCCTCAACGCTTCATCGATGAACTGCTCAGTCGGGTGGACATCGTCGATATCATCGACAAGCGCGTCAAGCTGCGCAAAACCGGCAAGAACTGGTCCGCCCTGTGCCCCTTCCACCAGGAGAAGAGCCCCTCCTTCAGCGTCGAGCCCGACAAGCAGTTCTACTACTGTTTCGGCTGCGGCGCCGGCGGCAACGCCCTGGGCTTCATCATGGAGTACGACAACCTCGACTTCCCCCGGGCCGTGGAGAGCCTGGCCGCCGACTACGGCCTGGAAGTGCCCCGCGACGAGAAACCCGAGGACCGCCAGCGCCGCGAACAACACAAACCCCTGCTGGATGCCCTGGACCAGGCCGACCGCTACTACCGTGCCCAGTTGCGCCGCCACGAACGCCGCGACCGCGCCGTCACCTACCTGAAGTCGCGCGGACTGACCGGCGAGATCGCCGCCCGCTACGGCATCGGCCTGGCCCCTCCCGGCTGGGACAACCTGCTCAAGCACCTGCTGCCCCACTCCATCGACCGGAAAATGATGGAGGAGGCCGGCCTGGTCATCGAACGTGATCCGGACAAGCGCCGCGAGGGCCAGGACACCCACTACGACCGCTTCCGCGACCGCATCATGTTCCCGATCCGCGACAGCCGCGGCCGGGTCATCGCCTTCGGCGGCCGCGTGCTGGGCGACGACAAGCCCAAGTACCTCAACTCCCCGGAAACCCCCGTGTACCACAAGGGCCGCGAGCTCTACGGCCTGTACGAGGCCCGCAAGGCCCAGCGCCGCCTGGACCGCGTGCTGGTGGTGGAAGGCTACATGGACGTCGTGGCGCTGGCCCAGCACGGCATCACCCATGCGGTCGCCACACTGGGCACCGCCACCAGCGCCGACCACCTGCAGCGCCTGTTCCGCCTGGTGCCGGAGATCGTGTTCTGCTTTGACGGCGACCAGGCCGGCATCAACGCTGCCTGGCGCGCCCTGGAGAACGCCCTGCCGCTGATGAGCGACGGCCGCCAGATCCGCTTCCTGTTCCTGCCCGAGGGCGAGGACCCCGACACCCTGGTGCGCAGCCAGGGCCGCGAAGCCTTCGAGGCGCTGGTGAAACAGGCCGACTCGCTGTCCGAGTACCTGTTCAGCCACCTGTCCGCGGACCTGGACCTCAAGCGCCTGGACGACCGCGCCCGCCTGGCCAGCCTGGCCCTGCCGCACCTGGCGAAGCTGCCCGATACCATCTACCGCCAGCTGCTGCTGGACCGCCTGGCCGAACTGACCGGCACCGAGGCCAGCGCCCTCGGCCGTCAGCTCGCCAGCCAGCCGGACAGCCACCGGCAGTCGGCCCCGCCGCCGGCCAACGAACCGCCACCGCACCTTGATGATGCCCCGTTCGGCCGCGCCCGCGCGCCCGCGCCACGACAGCAGCCCGGCCCCGCGCCGCGCCGCCAGCCGGCCCGCATCCACAAACCGGCCAGCCTCAAGGCCATCGAGCTGCTGCTGTACCAGCCCGCCCTGGCGGCCCCGCTGACGGCGCCCGAGGACGGACGCGACCTGTCCCAGCTCGACCAGCTGGATGACCGATATGCACAACTTCTGGTGGAATTGATTGAATTATCCGGAAATGACCCCACTACTACGACATACACGTTGCTGGGGCATTGTTATGGCACCGAGGAAGGCCGTCGCCTGACCCAGTTGCTGAAGAGCGAGAGCATCACGCCCAGCGTGGGCATCGCCGAAGAGTTCAACTACCTGATCGATCAGTTGCTGGAGAAGGCCCGCCAGACCCGGTTCCGCCGGCAATTGCTTGAACGCGTACGCCCAGGACTGCGGTCTACAGGAAATGACGGGGGCTGAAAACCCGATTCGCTGGCCAGTTTGAGGCATAGTCGCTATAATGCCCGGCTGTCTTTCACCCACCCAAATGATGGAAGAACATGTCTGAAACGCGCCGCTCTTCACAATCCGGTCTCAAAGCACTCATCGCCAAGGGCAAGGATCAGGGCTACCTGACCTATTCCGAGGTGAACGACCACCTGCCCGAGTCGATTTCCGACCCGGACCAGGTGGAAGACATCATCCAGATGATCAACGACATGGGCATCCAGGTGTTCGAGGCCGCGCCCGACGCCGATACCCTGATCATGGCCGATGGTGACAACGGTCCCGACGAACTCGCCGCCGCCGAGGCCGCCGCCGCGCTGGCCGCCGTGGAAAGCGAAGCCGGCCGCACCACCGACCCCGTGCGCATGTACATGCGCGAGATGGGCACGGTGGAACTGCTGACCCGCGAGGGCGAGATCGTCATCGCCAAGCGCATCGAAGAGGGCCTGCGTGCCCTGATGAAGTCAGTCGCCTGCTACCCCGGCACCGTACAGTACGTGCTGGACGAATACGACCTGGTCGAGAAGGAAGAGCGGCGCATCAACGACGTCATCACCGGCTACCTGGAGACCGAGGACGACGACCTCGCCCAGGTCGACCACAGCAACGATGCCGCCGCTTCCGATGACGACGATCTCGACAGCGACGAAGAGGAAACCACCTCCGGCCCCGACCCGGAAGAGGCCCGCCTGCGCTTCAACGACCTGCGCAAGCAGTACAAGCGCACCGAGACCGCCATCAAGAAGCACGGCCGCACCAGCAAGAAGGCCCGCGACGAGCTGGACAAGCTCGGCGACATCTTCAAGACCTTCAAGCTGACCCCCAAGATCGCCGACCACCTGGTCAGCGACGCCCGCGCGTCCCTGCACCGCGTACGCCGCCACGAGCGCGCCATCATGGTCGCCTGCGTACGCCAGGCCGGCATGCCCCGCAAGCTGTTCGTGCAGAGCTTCCCCGGCAACGAAGTCAACCTGAAGTGGGTCGACAAGCACATCAAGGCCAAGGAAGACTGGTCCAAGAAGCTGGCCGAAGTGAAGGACGACGTCCTCAAGGCCCAGCACAAACTGCAGGCCATGGAAGAGGAAAGCGGCCTGAGCGTCGCCGAGGTCAAGGAGATCAACCGCGGCATGTCCATCGGCGAGGCCAAGAGCCGCCGCGCCAAGAAAGAGATGGTCGAGGCCAACCTGCGCCTGGTGATCTCCATCGCCAAGAAGTACACCAACCGCGGCCTGCAGTTCCTGGACCTGATCCAGGAGGGCAACATCGGCCTGATGAAGGCCGTCGACAAGTTCGAGTACCGCCGCGGCTACAAGTTCTCCACGTATGCCACGTGGTGGATCCGCCAGGCCATCACCCGCTCCATCGCGGACCAGGCCCGCACCATCCGTATTCCGGTGCACATGATCGAGACCATCAACAAGCTGAACCGCATCAGCCGCCAGATGGTCCACGAGAAGGGCCGCGAGCCGACCCCGGAAGAGCTGGGCGAGCGCATGGACATGACCGAGGACAAGGTGCGCCGCGTGCTCAAGATCGCCAAGGAGCCGATCTCCATGGAGACGCCCATCGGTGACGACGAGGACAGCCACCTGGGCGATTTCATCGAGGACAGCACGGTCGAATCCCCGGTGGACTCCTCCATCGAGGAAGGCCTGCGCGAGGCCACCCGCGACGTGCTGGGCAGCCTGACCGCCCGCGAGGCCAAGGTGCTGCGCATGCGCTTCGGCATCGACATGAACACCGACCACACCCTGGAGGAGGTCGGCAAGCAGTTCGACGTCACCCGCGAGCGCATCCGCCAGATCGAGGCCAAGGCCCTGCGCAAGCTGCGCCACCCGACCCGCTCGGACCATCTGCGCAGCTTCCTGGACGAGCAGTAGGCGCCTGGCGGGCTCCGCCCCGTCCTGTCGCCGCCGGCGTCCTGTCGGCCGCCCAACGAAAAAGAGCCCTCCAGGAGGGCTCTTTTGCGTTCAGGCGGCTGATATTATGGCCAGGTCTCAGACCTTGACCATCTGCTTGCCGCAGCAGATCTCTTCGTGCTTCATCTGATCGCCGCAGGGACATGGCTTCTCGTAGACCAGCACCGCACCGCAACCTTCACACTTGTATCGATCACCCGCTTCTCTGGACATGGTATTTCCTCCTCTGATCGTTGAATGACGTACAACGCAAACTATACTTCGACAGCTTACATCGCTCAACACCCACCACGTTGATCCAGATCATCCCCACGCCCTGCCCCAAACAGGACTGGCAACCCCGCCCGTCGGGACTTATAATGCCCCGCACGCCGTCCCGCGCCTGTGGGTGGCGGTTTCGCTCACTGATTGAAGGACTCTGGCTTCCGAAAGAATGGTGATGAGTCCGACCAGTGAGTGATCACAGCCTGGTGCGTTCGGGCAAGGCGCCGAGCTTTCAGGCTGAAGGAGTGTACAAACCGTACACGACTGAAGACTGAAAGCCCGGCAACGCCGCCCGAGCGTGCCAGGCGAAGATCAATAAACACAGCCCGGCGCGGTCAGGCTAGGCGCCGGGTTCTGAGACTGAAGGAGTGTACATTTGGTACACGACTGAAGGCTCAGGTTCCGGCAACGACGCATGGCCGTGCCGGGCGAAGTTTACGGGCCTATAACTCAGTTGGTTAGAGTAGCGGACTCATAATCCGTAAGTCCCTGGTTCGAGTCCAGGTGGGCCCACCAATCATTCCTTTTATTTTTCATAGTGTTACAGTATGCGCGACGTCGAGTTGACCAGGGTTCCCATCGAGCTTTTCAAGGTGCTCAAATTCGAAGGCCTGGCCGGCAGCGGTGCGGAAGCAAAGACGGTGATCGCCGAGGGACAGGTGCTGGTCAACGGGGTGGTCGAGACCCGCAAGCGAAAGCAGATCGTTGTGGGCGACGTCGTCGAGCTCGGGGGTGAGAAGCTGCGGATGGTCGATTCGTCCAGCGAGGGCGACGGGCAGTAACAACCGCCCCCCGTTCCATCGGCGCTGGGGACCGCCACATCGTTACTCACCTCGCCATCGCCACGGCTCGCCTCATCGCACCTTGCCTTGCCCCTAGGAATAAATCTCCGCTACGATGAAGAAAATCAGTTTGCCTAACCTTTGGAGCCCTCAAAGCGCGCAGCATGTCTGGGACTTCGAACAACTTGTCAGGTAAGGAGCAGCCAGTGCTGACGAAATCACGTTACAAGGAACACCGACTTAAGCATTTGCTCAGCAAAGCGGTCACGACGAGCGCCTCTATTGCACTGGCAGGAACATTCACACTGTCACCGGCCATCGCCAATGATGACCCCGTTCTAGAACAAGCCGGATTTGAAGATGTTTACGCGTCCTCTTTCTTTAGGTCCTATGCTGCCCCCATAACTATTGCTGGATTGGTCCTCGCGACTGGCACAGCCGCAGCTGTCACAACGATGACAGCTGGAACCGGTGCACCCGCTGCACTCGCTGGGGTTGGTTCCTTCGCTACCTGGGTGGGAGGAGGCGGATCTGGCGCATACATGGTGGGGCTCTCGACTGTCGGTGGTTATTTCGGCGGTAATGCAATTTTAGGCGCTGCCGTCCTCAATGGGGTAGTGGCGAGTACCGTCGCTTTGACAGGTAGTAGCATTGTGGGAGGTACAATAGCGGGGACAACATACGTACTGGATGGCTTCAATTGGATCACAGAACAGGAAACAAGGGAGCTTGTCTATCTCACGACACTAAAGCTGGCTCCTGAAATAGGCTCCGTGGCGACGCGAGAGGCGGTTGAAGAAATCATTGAGTTAGAGGAAGAAGCTGCATCCAAACGGTGGACATTGCCGAAAAAATGGAAGTACTTGAGACCGAGAACGACAACCTATCCGAGCCTGATGAAGATGGTTATGAGACTGCACAAAATATTGACCAATTAAAAAGAGAAATCAAAGGCCTAAAGGAAGATCGGAAGGAAATCTCAGATCAGCTGAAGTCTCTGAGGAACGATCAAGTCACTTCGCTCAAATCAACTCTGGATGAAAATCAAGCACGCCACCGCCAAGAAGATATTCTTTCGCAATCTCTAATCGCGTGGAATGATCTTGAATATAACCTCTTCCAGCGCGCGGTCGCGAGTCTGGACCCGGAAGATTTGCCCGACACGAGTTTTTATCACTACTTGCAAGCACTTTCCGCCATGGTCGATGGCAGCTCGGAGCTTGCCGATCGACACCTGTCTAATGCGATGCTAGCAGGACCGTACGCGCTAGAGCCCGTGATACTCCGCGCCATTCTGCTAGGAGCGGATTTTGATCGCAACGAGCATCGTCTAGATGAACTAGCATTTTTCGCTGAGAATCATTTTGATAGCGGCGAGTATCAGACCGGTTTAAAACTCACGTCGTTATATTTTCGCCTGGGTGGGATCTACTTCCAGAACGGGCGCTATGAGAAAGCAAAGACCTACTTTGAAAAGGCCCACAGTGAGCTAGGGGTTTTTCAGCGAAATCGATGGCTTGGAAGGGGGGAAGTTTCCAACCTGATTCGAGTGAACATAGCAAATACAGAGCACGAGCTCGGCAACATTGACGAAGCTGATGAAACTATGGACGAAATTACGGAAGACATGGGTGAGGAAGAAGCAGCAACATTCATGCAGCTTTACGTGGGAAGTCGCGATGAATAAGAGCTCATTCGCAGCCCTGCTTATTGCTGCTTGTGTATCGCATGCGAGCAACACCACGGCAGCTCCTAGCCCTAAGTTCTTGCGCGATGGATTTCACAGCATCAGGGTAGTGCTAGGAAAAGTCCGCCCAATCAGTGCCCAACAGCGGATTCTGATACAAACGACCACTGGACGCCTGCCTTACGAAGTACCACAAGTGGGGAGTACAAGCGATAAGGTACGGCGACTATTGGAACAGGCCCAGGCGAAAAACGATATCTCGATAATAGATCAGCTAAGCTTGGGCCCTGCATATCGCAATTTGGGTGGTGATGCACCACAATTACTTGCGCACTGCCTTAATTCTTATCGATGCGAACATGCGAACTTTATCATCAACCAGCAGCGATCTAGCCTCCATCGCAGAATGAGTTGGGAAATGCCCCACCTTAGTCCTACCGCTCTAAATCATAAAGTGGGCGAGCTGAATGAGCGGGTGATGAACCTTTACTATACGTCGACCGGTTGGCGGCAGTTACCGGGAGAGGTTGGGCGAAACGGCATAGACGGTTTGTTCGTTAAGTATCGGCAAGACGGCAGCATTCGAGACGTATTGGTATCCGAGAGCAAGTACAATTTTTCACCTCTGGGTAACACACGGAACGGAACGCAAATGTCCAGGTTATGGACAGAGGCCAAAATTGACGACCTTTATCGGAGCACCAGCGATCCTCGCTATCTTGAAGTACAACGTTTTGTGCAGCAAGGTAGCTATAGAAGCATTGTGTGGCGCTTAGCGCCCTCAGCAGACAGCGACAGTATCTTTGTGATTCAAAGACGACGGGTAACCGACAACGGCGGCGTGCTATCTACCGAAGAAATACGAGGTGGCCATCGGATGCTAGTGGACCGTGAGGCTAACCAAACAATAGACATGAACAACCCCTTAAATGAGTTTCAGGCCACAATGTCTAGAAGCATCCAACGCGGAATTGAGGACATTGTGGATGAAGAATACGATAGGCTTGGTGTTCAGTAGCAGAAACCGGTTGGCTAGCGCCCCCCCTGGCAAGCCCCTAGTTTCCTAGACACCTGACAGCTTCTCGAAATAGAGCTTTTCATACTCGATCGGCGACAGGCCATCGTTGCTCCCATGGCGCCGCT